>JANNKZ010000190.1:0-12805 GCA_031396515.1 Gammaproteobacteria bacterium | reverse complement strand
GTGGTCGCGACGGCGATGCACAAGGAGCCCGACAAGCGCTACCCGAACGGCGCGGAGTTCGCGAATGCGATCGCCAAGGTGCACGCGCAGCAGCGCACGCAGAACGACCGCAGCGACCGGCAGGAGCACTTCAACCTGCTGCGACGCCTGAAGTTCTTCCACGATTTTTCGGCGGGCGAGATCTGGGAGGTGCTGCGCGCGGGCACCTGGGGCTCGCACGCGCGCGGCGACGAGATCGTCCGTGAGGGCGGCGTCGACGACCGTTTCTACGTGATCGTCTCGGGCGGTTGCTCGGTCGAGCGCGACGGCGTCACGGTCGGCCGCCTCGAGGCGGGCGACTGCTTCGGCGAGACGAGCTACCTGCGCGGCGCCAAGCGCCAGGCCGCAGTCGTCGCGGGCGACGACGTCACGATCCTCCGCGTCAGTTCGACGCTGCTCGAGCAGGCGTCATCCGCCTGCCAGCTGCGCTTCAACAAGGTCTTCCTCAAGGCGCTCATCTCACGCCTTCAGAACGGCGACGCTCGCGGCGCCAGCTAGTTTCCGGGCCTGCCGTCGCGGCGGGCCGCTTGCTCGCTCAGAAGAACGGACATTCGCTCGCAAGTCGGCCCGCCACGCCGACCGGCCCGGCGCCGAATCGCGCCGCGGGCCGGCCATCGGCCGGGTCCCGAGCAAGCGAATTTTCCGATTCTTCTCTGTTGAGCGAGCGAGGGAACCCGGCTGGTGGCCGGCTCGCAGCTCAAGCCCGCTCCGTGTCCTTGTCGCGCTCGACGCGCGCATAGGCCGAGTGGTTGTGGATGGATTCGAAGTTCTCGGTTTCGAGAACGTAGGCACGGATGCGGTCGTCGGCGTTGAGCCGGACCGCGACGTCCCGGACGATGTCCTCGACGAACTTCGGGTTGTCGTAAGCGCGCTCGGTCACGAACTTCTCGTCGGGACGCTTCAGGATGCCGTAGAGCTCGCAGCTCGCTTCCTGCTCGGCGATGTCGATCAGGTCCTCCAGCCACACATGTTCGGCGATCCGCACGCGGATCGTCACGTGCGAGCGCTGGTTGTGCGCGCCGTAGTCGGAGATCTTCTTCGAGCAGGGGCATAGGCTCGTGACCGGTACGACGACCTTGAGCCAGGTCTCAACGCGCCCGTCCTTGAGCTCGCCTGCGAGGGTCGCGCGGTAGTCGAGCAGGCTCTGGACGCCGGAGACCGGCGCTTTTTTCATGATGAAGTAGGGGAAAGTCATTTCGAGGCGGCCGGCTTGCGAGTCGAGCCGTTCGATCATCTGGGCGAGCATGGCGTTGAAAGACTCGACCGAGATTTCCTGCTCATGTTCGTTCAGGATCTCGACGAAGCGCGACATGTGCGTGCCCTTGAAGTTGTGCGGCAGATGCACGTACATGTTGAAATTCGCGATCGTGTGCTGCTCGCCACCGGAGCGCACCTTGACGCGCACCGGGTGATAGATGTCCTTGATCCCGACCCGGTCGATCGGAATGCGCCGCGTGTCGGGGCGGCCCTGGACGTCGTCTATGATCGGCGTGACCGTGCAGGCCGACGGCTTCGCATTCATGGTGAAATCATACCATATCGGTACTGATTAGCCGGCCGGGACGGCACAGGGCAGCGACTGCCCGCGCCAGAAATGATCGATCGATGCGCGGATCGACAGCAGGTCGAGACCGGCCGCGGCGAGATTATCCTCGCGCGAACCGTGCTCGACAAAACCGTCGGGCACGCCGATCTGCAATACCGGGACGGTCGCGCCGATGCGCTGCAGATGCTCGAGGACCGCGGAGCCCGCGCCACCCGCGATGACGTTCTCCTCGAGCGTCACGATCGCGCGGTGTTCCGCGGCGATCGCGGCGACGAGCGCCTCGTCGAGCGGTTTCACGAAGCGCATGTTCACGAGCGTCGCGTCGAGCGCGTCCGCAATCGCGGCGGCAGGCTGGACCATCGTGCCGAAAGCGAGCAGCGCGAGCCCGCTTCCGCCCTGACGGCGCTTCTCGGCGCGGCCGAGCGGCAGCGCCTGCATCACCGGTTGCACCGCGACGCCGGGTCCGCGGCCGCGCGGATAGCGCACCGCGGCCGGCTGGTCGAGCGACGCTGCGGTGTAGAGCATCTGCCGGCATTCGTTCTCATCGGCGGGCGCCATCACGACCAGATTCGGCACACAGCGCAGGTAGCTCAGATCGAACACGCCCTGGTGGGTCGCGCCGTCGCCGCCGACCAGGCCCGCGCGGTCGATCGCGAACACGACCGGCAGGCGCTGCAGTGCGACGTCGTGGATGAGCTGGTCGTAGGCGCGCTGCAGGAAGGTCGAATAGATCGCGACCACCGGTTTCAGGCCGTCGCAGGCGAGGCCGGCCGCGAGCGTGACGGCGTGCTGCTCGGCGATCGCGACGTCGAAGTAGCGCTCCGGAAAGCGCTGCTCAAACTCGACCAGTCCCGAGCCCTCGCGCATCGCGGGCGTGATGCCGACGACGCGCGCGTCCTGCTCGGCGATGTCGCAGAGCCAGGCGCCGAAGACCTGCGAATAAGTCGGGCCCGCCGCTTTTTCCTTGAAGAGCGTGCCGCTCGCCGGATCATAGGGGCCGGGCCCGTGCCACTTGATCGGGTCGGCTTCGGCGGGCGCGTAGCCCTTGCCCTTCTGCGTCACGACGTGCAGGAACTGTGGCCCGGGGAGCGTCCGCATGTTGGCAAGCGTCGTCACCAGCGCGCCGACGTCGTGGCCGTCAATCGGCCCGATGTAATTGAATCCCATCTCCTCGAAGAGCGTGCCCGGCAGCACCATGCCCTTGGCATGCACCTCCGAGCGGCGCGCGAGTTCCCAGGCGGTCGGCATCGAGCGCAGCACCTTCTTGCCGCCTTCGCGCAGGTGCGAATACATGCGCCCGGACAGCAGCCGCGCGAAGTAGTTGGAAAGGGCGCCGACGTTTTCCGAGATCGACATGTCGTTGTCGTTCAGTACGACCAGCAGGTCCACGTTGACGCTGCCGGCGTGGTTGAGTGCTTCCCAGGCGAGTCCGGCGCTCATCGCGCCGTCGCCGATTATCGCGACCACGCGCCGGTCGCTGCCGGCGGCGCGATTCGCGATCGCCATGCCGAGCGCGGCGCTGATCGAGGTGCTCGAATGGCCGACGCCGAAACTGTCGTAGACGCTTTCGGACCGCGACGGGAAGGGGGCGAGGCCACCGCGCTGCTTGATGCTGCCGAGCCGCTGGCGGCGGCCGGTCAGCACCTTGTGCGGATAGGCCTGGTGGCCGACGTCCCAGATCAGGCGGTCATAGGGCGTGTCGAAGACGTAATGCAGCGCGACGGCGAGCTCTACCGTGCCGAGACCCGCGGCGAGGTGACCGCCCATGGCCCCGACCGTGTGGATCAGGTATTCGCGCAGTTCGACCGAGAGCGGGCCGAGTTCCTCGCGCTTGAGTGCGCGCAGGTCCGCCGGGGTCTCGATCGAGTCCAGCAATGCCGGCGGCTTCACTTCGCCCATGGGGTCAGTTTACTGGAGGGCGGTCGGACCGCCTACGGGCGCGTGGAACGTCAGCGGCCGCGCGCGATGAGTTCACCCGCGAATTCCCTGAGCTGCCCGGCGTCCGGATCGAAGTCCGCGAGCGCAGCGATGCCCTGCTCAGCGAGTTCGTTCGCGCGGTCACGGGCGGCGGCGATGCCGGCGACCGCCGGATAGGTCGGCTTGCCGCGCAGCGCATCGGCGCCAGCGGCCTTGCCGGTGACGGCGGGGTCGCCGACGACATCCAGCAGGTCGTCCACGATCTGGAAGGCGAGTCCGACCGCGGCGCCATACTGTTCGAGTGCCGCGCGCTTCGCGGCCGGAAGCGCAGGCAGGGCCGCACAGGCGATCATTACCGAAGCCTGGATCAGCGCACCAGTCTTGCGGGCATGCATGTCCTCGACCTCGGCGGGCGTGAGGCGCTTGCCGGTCGCCTCCAGATCCATCGCCTGGCCGCCGGCCATGCCGAGCGTGCCGCTCGCATGCGCGAGCAGGCGGACCATGTTATTGCGGCATTGCGGCGCCGCCGCCAGCACGGGATCTTCGGCCAGTATTTCGAAAGCAAGCACCTGCAGAGCATCGCCCGCGAGAATCGCGGTCGCTTCGTCGAATGCGCGGTGAGTCGTCGGCCGGCCACGGCGCAGGTCGTCGTCATCCATCGCCGGCAGGTCGTCGTGCACCAGCGAATAGGCATGCAACAGTTCGACCGCGGCGGCCGGCGCGTCGAGCGCGGCGGGTGCGAGGCCGATTGCATGACCGGTTGCGTAGACGAGCAAGGGACGTATGCGCTTGCCCGCGCCGAGCGCGGCATAGCGCATGGCCTGGTGCAGGCGGAGCGGCCGGACATCCGCGCCCGGCAGCCGCCGCGCGAGCACGGCTTCGACCCGCTCGCGGTATTGCGATTGCCAGTTCGGGGCGATTTCAGCCGCCATGCGCATCGCGCTCAATCGTCGTCCGGCGGCGTGAAATCCTGCAGGGCGGCGTCGCCGTCGCCTTTCTTCGAAAGGATCTGGATCTTCTGCTCGGCCTGGCGCAACGCCTTCTGGCAGCCGCGCGTCAGCTCGACGCCGCGCTCGAACTGGCGTAGCGACTCCTCGAGGGACAATTCTCCCTGTTCGAGCCGCTGCACGATCTGTTCGAGTTCGGCGAGCGCAGCTTCGAAGTCGGGGGTGGCCGGTTTCGTTCGCGTCACGGTCGCCTGCCGGTTCCGGTGGGGCGGGCAGTGTCACAGCCGCCGCGAATCGGGTCAACGATCGGTTCCCGCGCCGACGGAAGGGGGAACCCCGCGTCCCCGGCGCGAAACCGGTGTTAGAATCTGTCTAAATAACCCGCCGGCTGGTCCGGCCCGTCGAGGAGGCACCGTGAACCTGAAAGGCAGCAAGACTGAGGGGAACCTGAAGGCAGCCTTCGCCGGGGAATCGCAGGCGAATCGCCGCTACCTTTATTTCGCACAGAAAGCGGACGTCGAGGGCTACAACGACGTCGCGGCCGTGTTCCGCTCGACCGCGGAAGGCGAGACCGGCCACGCGCACGGTCACCTCGAATACCTCGAGCTGGTCGGCGACCCGGCGACGGGACTGCCGATCGGAGGCACTTCGGACAACCTGAAGGCCGCAATCGCGGGCGAGACGCACGAGTACACGGATATGTACCCGGGCATGTCAAAGACTGCGCGCGACGAGGAATTCCACGAGATCGCCGACTGGTTCGAGACGCTCGCGAAAGCCGAGCGCTCGCACGCCAACCGGTTTCAGAAGGCACTGGACCAGCTCAACTGAGCAACCGGGTTCGCCGGGGCCGACCCGCGTGAGCGAAGGCCCGACCCGCACGCCACGCGAGGGCAGCCTCGAGGCGCCGACGCGCCATCCGATCGACTGGCAGAACCCGGATTTCTGGAATGCCGGCGCGCTCGACCGCGAAATCGAGCGCGTCTTCGACATCTGCCATGGCTGTCGCCGCTGCTTCAGCCTGTGCAACTCGTTTCCCGTGATGTTCGACCAGGTGGATGCCACGCCGACCGGCGAGGTCGCGGCGGTGCCGAAAGAGGCGCGCTGGGAGGTGGTGGACAACTGCTATCTCTGCGACCTGTGCTACATGAGCAAATGTCCCTACGTGCCGCCGCATGAGTGGAATGTCGACTTCCCCCACCTGATGCTGCGTGCGAAGGCCGTGCGGCTGAAGCGTGACGGGGCGTCATTGCGCGACCGGCTGCTCTCGTCCACCGACGTCGTCGGGCGCATCGCCGGCATACCGGTCGTGCGCGAGATCGTCAATGCGGCGAATCGCAGCGCCGCCGGCCGCAAGCTGCTCGGCGGCATGCTCGGCGTGCATCCGGAGGCGCGGCTGCCCGAATACCATGCCGACACGTTCCGCCGGCGTGAGGCGCGCCGCGAGAAGCCGGCGCTGACCGCGGTGCCCGCGGGCGGCACGACCGGCAAGGTCGCGCTGTTCGCAACCTGCTACGGCAACCGCAACGAACCGGACATCGTCGACGACCTCGTCGCGGTCCTCGAGCACAACGGCATTCCGGTCGCGCTCGCAGGCTCCGAGCGCTGTTGCGGGATGCCGAAGCTCGAGCTCGGCGACCTCGACGCGATCGCGAAGCTGAAGGAACGCAATATCCCGGTGCTCGCGGCGCTCGTCGCCTCGGGTCACGACGTGCTGGCCGCCATTCCCTCCTGCGTGCTGATGTTCAAGCGCGAACTGCCGCTGCTGTTTCCGGACGATCCGGACGTGCACGCGGTCGCCGGACGCACCTTCGATCCGTTCGAGTACCTGATGCTCCGGCATGCGGAAGGGAGGCTGCGCACCGATTTCGCGGCCGGTCTCGGGGAACTCGCCTACCAGGTCCCGTGTCACCTGCGCGTGCAGAACATCGGCCTCAAGACTCGCGACCTGCTCGCGCTCGTGCCCGCCACGACATTGATGACGATCGAGCGCTGTTCCGGCCATGACGGCACCTACGCGGTCAAGCGCGAGTTCCACGACGTGTCGATGAAGATCGCGCGCCCGGTCGTGCAGCGGGTCGCCGCACAGCCCGGTGCGCAGCTGACGAGCGACTGCCCCATGGCTGGCCACCAGATCGCGGCCGGGCTCGGGGATGCGCACGAGCCGCGGCATCCGCTGACCCTGCTGCGCCAAGCCTATGGCATCTGAAGGATCACGGATGAACCGCGAAACCCGCCTCCTGACCCCCGTCGACCTGATGCCGCTCGAGCAGTACGCGCGGGAACGGGATGCCTTCCGGGCCCGGGTCATTGCGCACAAGCGCCGGCGCACGATCGCGATCGGGCCGAACATGACCTGGGTGTTCGAGGATCGCCTGACGATCCAGTACCAGGTCCAGGAGATGCTTCGCATCGAGCGCATCTTCGAAGCCGCGGGGATCCAGGATGAACTGGAGGCCTATAACCCGCTGATCCCCGACGGCGGCAACTGGAAGGTCACGATGATGATCGAGTACCCGGATCCAAGCGAACGCGCTGCGGCGCTCGCGGCGCTGCGCGGGATCGAAGACCAATGCTATGTCGAGGTGCTCGGCAATGGCCGCGTGATCGCCGTGGCCGACGAGGACCTCGAGCGCGCGAATGCCGAGAAGACCTCGGCGGTTCACTGGCTGCGCTTCGAGTTGCCGGTGGAGATGCGCGCCGCGATCGCCGCGGGCGCCGCGATCGTCGCCGGCACCGATCATCCGCAGTACCGGCACGTCACGCGGCTCGCGCCGGAGTCGGTCGAGGCGCTCGCGCGGGATCTGCGCTGAGGGCGACGCCATCCGCGCGCGCGACTGCTAGAATCGCCCGCGCCGGCGCCGCCCGGCCCGGCGAAAGGACGCGATGAGCCAGTCGTACACCGCATCCGACATCGAAGTCCTGACCGGTCTCGAACCGGTGCGCCGGCGTCCGGGCATGTATACGGATACGCGCAGCCCGAATCACCTGGTGCACGAGGTCGTCGACAACAGCGTCGACGAGGCGATTTCCGGCCACTGCGAGAACATCGCGGTCACGGTCCACAAGGACGGTTCCGTGTCGGTCGATGACGATGGCCGCGGCATGCCGGTCGACATCCATCCGAAGGAGAAGGTGAGCGGCGTCGAGCTGATCCTCACGCGCCTGCACGCCGGCGGGAAATTTTCGGACAAGACCTACGAGCACGCGGGGGGGCTGCACGGCGTCGGCGTGTCGGTCGTCAACGGGCTGTCGAAGCACCTCGAGTGCAACGTGCGGCGCGACGGCAAGGAATGGAACATCGGCTTCAAGAACGGCAAGGTCGTCTCGAAGCTCGAAGCGGTCGGCGACGCCAAGCGCGGTCGCCGGGGCACGACCATCCGGTTCTGGCCCGATCCGGCTTTCTTCGATTCTCCGAATATTTCGGTGCCTCGCCTCAAGCACGTGCTGAAGGCGAAGGCCGTGCTCTGCCCGGGGCTGCGCATGACGCTCAGCAACGAGGCGACCGGCGAGACCGAGGAATGGTTCTTCACCGGCGACCTCGCCGCGTATCTGGTCGAGCAGCTCGGCGATGCGGGTCGACTGCCCGACGAGCCGTTCACCGGCCACTTCCAGGGCGGGCACGAGACCGCCGACTGGGCCTTTTGCTGGGCGCCCGGCATCGAGGCATCGGTCGCCGAGAGCTACGTCAACCTGATCCCGACGCCGCAGGGCGGCACGCACGTGAACGGCCTGCGCGGGGGCGTCGCCGATGCCGTGCGCGAGTTCTGCGAATTCCGGAACCTGGTGCCGCGCGGACTCAAGCTCGCGCCCGAGGACGTCTGGCAGTCGGTCGGCTTCGTGCTGTCGGTGCGCATGCAGAACCCGCAGTTTGCCGGCCAGACGAAGGAGAAGCTGTCGTCGCGCGAGTCCGCGACCTTCGTCGCGGGTGTCGTCAAGGACGCCTTCGCGCTCTGGCTCAATCAGCACCCGGAGGCGGGCGAGAAGATCGCGCAGTTCGCGATCGGCAATGCGCAGGAGCGCACGCGCGCCGCCGCGCGCGTGACGCGCAAGCGCATCGTTTCCGGTCCCGCGCTGCCCGGCAAGCTGGCCGACTGCACGCTGCAGGAACCGGAGCGCTGCGAGCTGTTCCTGGTCGAGGGCGACTCGGCCGGCGGCTCGGCGAAGCAGGCGCGCGACCGCTCGAACCAGGCGGTCATGCCGCTGCGCGGCAAGATCCTGAACACCTGGGAAGTGGAAGCCGCCGACATCCTGTCGTCGCAGGAAGTGCACGACATCACGACCGCGCTCGGCGTCGATGCGGCCTCGAACGACCTGTCGGGGCTGCGCTACCACAAGATCTGCATCCTCGCGGATGCCGACTCCGACGGCGCGCACATCGCGACGCTCTTGTGCGCACTGTTCCTGCGGCACTTCCGCCCGCTGGTGGTCGCCGGACACGTCTATGTGGCGATGCCGCCGCTGTTCCGCATCGACGTGGGCAAGAACGTGTATTACGCGCTCGGCGAACACGAGAAGAACGGCCGGCTCGACCAGATCCAGGCCGAAGGCATCCGCGGCAAGCCCATGATCACGCGCTTCAAGGGCCTCGGCGAGATGAGCCCATTGCAGTTGCGCGAGACGACGATGGCGCCGGAAACGCGCCGCCTCGTGCAACTCACGATCGACGCGAAAGACGGCGCGGATCAGCTCCTCGACATGCTGCTCGCGAAAAAGCGCGCCTCCGACCGGCGCGAGTGGCTCGAGAGCAAAGGTAACCTGGCGACCGTCTGAGGAGCCTCTGATTGACTCGCGCATGGGCGCGACCGTGTGCGAATTTCGTCCCTGGCAAGAAGCGAGGAGCGATGTGTATCGAGATACATGCGCGACGAGTGACGCCGCCAGGGACGAAGTTCGCCCGGTCCCTGTGGGTTACTCGCGGGCAATGGCGCGCCTGCGTTGCTCGCCTTGTCCATAGTTCGGACTATGGGCCTTCGGCTCGCGCCTTGGCGCGCCATTGCGCGCGAGTAACGCGCCTCATGAGCGAGTCAATCAGAGGCTCCTGATGCGGGAACAGCCACTCGACTTCGAAGGCATCGAGCGCCAGCCGCTGCGCACATTCACCGAGAAGGCGTACCTCGACTACTCGATGTACGTGATCCTCGATCGCGCGCTGCCGCAGCTCGCCGACGGGCTGAAGCCGGTGCAGCGGCGCATCGTCTTCGCAATGAGCGAGCTCAGTCTCTCGGCCGGCGCCAAGCACAAGAAATCCGCGCGCACGGTGGGCGACGTCATCGGCAAGTACCACCCGCACGGCGACAGCGCCTGCTACGAGGCGATGGTCCTGATGGCGCAGGATTTCTCCTACCGCTATCCGATCGTGGACGGGCAGGGCAACTGGGGTTCGACCGACGACCCGAAATCCTTCGCGGCGATGCGGTATACCGAGTCGCGGCTGCGGCCCTATGCACAGGTGCTGCTGTCCGAACTCGCGCAGGGCACGGTCGACTGGCAGCCGAATTTCGACGGCACACTCGAGGAGCCGAAGCTCCTGCCGGCCCGGCTGCCGAATGTGCTCCTGAACGGAACGCAGGGAATCGCAGTCGGCATGGCAACCGACATCCCGCCGCACAACCTCAAGGAAGTCACGGCGGCCTGCATCGAATTGCTCGACGATCCGGACGCCTCGATTGCGACGCTGTGCAAGCACGTGCAGGGCCCGGACCTCCCGACCGGCGCCGAGATCGTCACGCCGAAGAGCGAACTGCGCGCCCTCTACAAGACGGGCAACGGCAGCTTCCGGGCCCGTGCCGTCTACGAGATGGAGGACGGCGAAGTGGTCGTGACGGCGTTGCCCTATCAGGTCTCCGGCGCCAAGGTGCTCGAGCAGATCGCCGGCCAGATGCGCGCAAAGAAACTGCCGATGGTCGAGGACCTGCGCGACGAGAGCGACCACGAGCACCCGACCCGGCTCGTGATCACGCCGCGCTCGAACCGCGTCGACGTCCTGCAGCTAATGGCGCACCTGTTCGCGACTACCGACCTCGAGCGCAGCTATCGCGTGAATCTGAACGTGATCGCGCTCGACGGCCGGCCGAAGGTGCTCGGCCTCAAGGAACTGCTGGCCGAATGGCTCGAGTACCGCACCACGACCGTCAAGCGCCGGCTGACATTCCGGCTCGAGAAGGTCGAGGCGCGCCTGCATATCCTGGACGGCCTGTTGATCGCTTTCCTGAACCTCGACGAGGTCATCCGGATCGTGCGGAAGGAAGACGAGCCGAAGCCGGTCCTGATGAAGCGCTTCAAGCTGACCGACCTCCAGGCCGAGGCGATCCTCGAGACCAAGCTGCGCCATCTCGCGAAACTCGAGGAGATGAAGATCCGGGGCGAGCAGAAGGAGCTGTCGGCAGAGCGCGACGGGCTCGAACAGACGCTGAAGAGCGCGTCGAAGCTCCGCAAGCTCGTCCGCGAGGAACTGGTCGCCGATTCGGCGACCTACGGCGATGCCCGGCGCACCAAGCTGGTCGAGCGCGCCGCCGCCCAGGCCATCTCGGAGGAGGAACTGGTCACCGCGGAGCCGGTGACCGTCGTGCTCTCGACGCTTGGTTGGGTGCGCCAGGCGCGCGGCCACGACGTCGATCCGCTGGCGCTGTCGTACAAGACGGGCGACGCGTTCCAGGCCGACGCGCGCGGCCGCAGCACTCAGCAGGCGGTGTTCATCGATTCGACGGGCCGCGCTTATTCGCTGCCGGCCCACACGCTACCGTCGGCGCGCGGCCAGGGCGAACCGTTGTCGGGCCGGCTCGACCCGCCTGAAGGCGCGACGTTTGCGGCGGTCGCGATCGGCGAGCCGGACGACAAGTGGCTGCTCGCCTGCGATGCCGGACACGGTTTCATCGCGCGCCTCGAGGCGCTGACTGGCCGCAACCGCGCCGGCAAGACCGTATTCCGCCTGCCGGAGAACGCGAAAGTCCTGCCGGCGTCGCCGGTTCCGGCCGCGACGGGCGCGCTGGTCGCGGCGGTGAATTCCGACGGGCGCCTGCTCGCGTTCCCGGTCGCCGATCTTCCCGAAATGGAGAAAGGCCGCGGCAACCTGATCTTCGGGATTCCCGGCAAGAAGTCACGGACCGGCGAAGAACTCATGGTCGCCGCGATCGTGATCGCGCCCGACCAGTCGCTCGTCATCCATTGCGACGACCGCAAGATGACACTCTCGTGGAAAGAACTTCAGGACCACGTGGGCGCGCGCGGCCAGCGCGGCGCCGTGCTTTCCCGTAACTACCGGAAGGTCACCCGCCTCAGCGTCGAATAGCCCCGACCCAGCGCGAGCCGGCGGGGCGGGTCGTGAGCGAGCGAATGTCCGATCTTATGAGTGAGCGAACGAGCCCGGCCCGCCCAGCTCGCGCAAGTCGTAGGCAATCGCCGCTCAGCCGAGAACGACTTCTTCCGGCGCGTTGACGAAATAGCCCTGGATGAACTCGACGCCCAGCTGCCACAGCACCGCCATGGTGTTGGCATCCTGCACGCGTTCGCCGATCGTGACCGCCTTGCAGCTGCGCGCGAGTTCGATTATCGACTTGACTCGAGCCTGCTTGTCCTGGTCGGCCGACAGGCCCTGCATCAGCGCGCCGTGGATCTTCACGAAGTCCGGCTTCAGGTGGCCGAGCAGTCGCTCGGTGTCGCGGCCGAGGCCGAAGCCCTCGATCGCGAAACGGAAGCCGAGCTCGTGCAGCACCTTGTAGAGCGCGACCGCGTCCTTGATCTGCTGCGCCGCGACTTCCTCGCGCACCTGGAACACGATGCGTGCCGGCTCGATCTTGGTGGAGCGGAGCTGGTTCGTGAGCCAGGCACCGAGCGACGGGTCTGCCAGCGATTCCTGCGACAGGCGCACGAACAGCGCCCCCGGCTTGCGCGAAGCGCAGAACGACATCGCCGCGCCGATGACCCAGCGGTCGATGTTCTTCATCAGGTCATTGCGCTCGGCCGCCGGTATGAACACCGACGGCAGCACTTCCTGTCCCTGCTCGTCCAGCATGCGCACCAGCACGTCGAACATGCCGAGATCGTCGCCGACGAGGCTCGCGATCGGCTGCTGCACGAGGCGGAACCGGTTCTCCATCAGCGCCGACTTGATGTGCTTCACCCACAGCCGGTCCTGGTCCTGCAGGCGCAGCATCGCCCCCGTGTGCTCGAGCAGCTGGACACGGTTGCCGCCCATCTCGCGGCCCTGACGGTTCGCCATGTAGGCGTCGTTCGCCGGGCCCTCGGGCGTGTTCACTTCCGCCGGTACCGGCCCGAGACCACTCGTGCAGGTCGTCGACAGCGATTTCGCGCCGGCCTGGAACACTTCGGTCGCGACCTTGTGCACGACGTGATC
>JANNKZ010000172.1:0-2433 GCA_031396515.1 Gammaproteobacteria bacterium | reverse complement strand
TGCAGACTCTCCCAGGCGGCAGCACTCACGGTGTCGACACTCCCTCAAGGATCTATCGCTTCGAGTCCGATCGAAGGGTTCCATCACCCCTGAGACCGAGCACCGAACATCGATTCGAAATTCCCCGTTACATCAAATCGTTGCGGGCCGAATATAGCGCGATTCCTGCGGTTGGGAAGACCCGGCGCCCCGAATTCTTGCGCCAAGTCAAGAAATTCGGTTCTACTGTTCCAGGATCGTGCGAAGGAGGGGCTTATGACGGACGCGACAGCGGAGCGTCAGGTGCTGGTGCTGGCAGCCCTGGCCCAGCCCACACGACTCCAGATCTTGGCCCGGGTGGCGGACGCCGGAAGCAAGGGACTGGCCGCCGGCGAGATCGCCCGGTCCATCCGATGCCCCGCTTCTACACTGTCCTTCCACCTGAAGGAGCTGAGCCGGACCGGCATCCTGGAGGCCCGACCGCGCGGCCGGTTCATCATCTATGGGTTGCAGCGGCCGGCGCTCGAGGAACTCGCACGCTACATCGGCGATCTGGCGGGGGCGGGTGCGGCCGCGAAACCGCGCAAGGCCGCCGCCGCGCGCGGCGAAAGGCGCAGCAGCCGTAGCAGCGATCGCAGCCAAATTCAGATGTTCGGCGACTGAAACCCGGTCAGTTACGCACGAGGTGCGCGACCAGATCGTCCACCGGCGTGGCGTCCAGCCGATCCGGATCCGCGAACAACGCCCGGATCCGGCCCTGCTGCTTCTCCGGATAGACCTCGGCGAGCGACGACTCGAACTTCCGGACCAGCACCGGGTAACCCTCGGCACGCCGGCGGCGATGGCCGATCGGGCAATCGATGTGCACGCGAGCGGTCGCCGTGCCGTCCTTGAAGAAGATCTGAATCGCGTTGCCGATATAGCGCTTGTCCGCGGCGTAATAGTCGGTGGTGAACTGAGGGTTCTCGCGCACTTCCATGCACGCGCGCAGCCGGTCGATGCGTGGGTCAGACGCCACCGAGTCCTCGTAGTCGGCCGCTGTCAGCCGCCCATGCAGCAGCGGCACGGCGACCATGTACTGGAGGCAGTGATCGCGGTCCGCCGGATTGGCGAGCGGACCGGTCTTGTCGATGATGCGCACGCCCGGCTCCTGCGTTTCGATGACGATGCGCTCAATTCGGTCCGCGCGGCTGCCGACGTGCGGGTGCAACTGCATCGCGCACTCGACCGCGGTCTGCGCATGGAACTCGGCCGGGTAGCTGATCTTGAACAGCACGTTCTCCATGACGTAGCTGCCGAACTTCTGCTTGTAGACGAAGGGCTGGCCGCCGAACAGCGCGTCGTAGAAGCCCCACTTCGGCGCGCTGAGCGCGGACGGGTAGCCCATCTCGCCGGTCATCGCGATGAGCGCGTGGCGCACGCCGCGGCTGGTCGCGTCGCCCGCGGCCCAGCTCTTGCGCGAGCCGGTGTTCGGCGCGTGGCGATAGGTTCGCAGCGCCCCGCCGTCGATCCAGGCGTTCGACACCGCGTTGACGATCTGCTCCCTGGTGCCGCCGAGCATGGCCGCGACGACTGCCGTGGTCGCGACGCGCACGAGGATCACGTGATCGAGTCCGACGCGGTTGTAGGCGTTCTCCAGCGCCGTGACGCCCTGGATTTCGTGCGCCTTGATCATTGCCGTCAACAGGTCACGCACCGTCAGCGACGCGCGTCCCTCGGCAGCCGCCTTGCGCGAGAGCCAGTCGGCCACCGCGAGGATGCCGCCCAGATTGTCGGAAGGGTGGCCCCATTCCGCCGCGAGCCAGGTGTCGTTGAAGTCGAGCCAGCGGACCAGCGCACCGATGTTGAAGGCAGCCTGCACCGGATCGAGTTCGTAGCTCGTGCCAGGCACGCGCGCGCCGCCCGCCATCGTCGCGCCCGGCACGACCGGGCCGAGCATGCGCGTGCAGGCGGGGAAGGCGAGCGCCTGGAATCCGCAAGCGAGCGTATCCATCAGGCAGTAACGAGCGGTCTCGTAGGCGACCGGACTCTGGATGACCGCATCGCGTGCGTAGGACGCGATGTCGACGAGGACGCGATCCGGTGCTGGCCGCTCGGCCGAGCGGATGTCGTGATGACTCATCGAGAGACTACCTCTGGTCGACCGGCGGAACCTTGCGCGGTTCCGGCCCGGTGTAATTGGCGCTCGGGCGGATGATCTTGCCGTCCTCGCGCTGTTCGATCACGTGCGCGGCCCAGCCGGTCGTTCGCGACATCACGAAGAGCGGCGTGAACATCGCCGTCGGCACGCCCATCAGGTGATACGCGACGGCGCTGAACCAGTCGAGGTTGGCGAACATGCGCTTGATATCCCACATGACCGATTCGATGCGCTCGGCGATCCCGTAGAGCTGATGGTCGCCGAGCGCGCCGGCGCGCGGGGGGGCGCCGCGCGTGTTGAGGACATTGCGCGGG
>JANNKZ010000147.1:0-1912 GCA_031396515.1 Gammaproteobacteria bacterium | reverse complement strand
CTCGACGGCACGCTGGCCGACAGCGAGGAGCAGACCGACCTCGCGATCGCCATCGTCATGGCCCGCTACGGCGCTCCCGACTTCTCGTTGCCGCATACCGAGACGCGCGGCCGCACCTGGGAACACGTCGCGGACACGATTCGAGCGCGCACCGGCCTCGACGTCCCGCGCCCCGTACTCGTCGCCGAGCTACTCGCCAGCTGGAACGACGCGACTGCAGACGTCAAGCCCGTGCCCGGCGCGCCCGAAGCCGTGCGCGCCGCTGCGCGCCGTTTGAAACTCGGCGTCGTCTCGTCGAGCCCGCGCTCGGTGATCGACACGTTTCTCGACAAGCTCGGCATCGCCGATTGCGTCGTGCCGGAGGCCCGCATCGGTGGCGACGCGATGCGCCGTTCCAAGCCGCATCCCGAAGGCTTCCTGTTCGGCGCCCGCGTGCTCGGCGTCAAACCTGCCGAAACGCTCGTGTTCGAGGACAGCCACGCCGGACTCCTCGCCGCGCGCGCCGCCGGCATGCGCTCCGTCTTCATCACCTGCTGCGCCGTGGACATCGCCGGCAACACGCCGCTCGCGACGGCCACGACCGTCGATTACCGCGCGCTGCCGCTCCAGTTCTGGGATGAACTGGCCGACGGCAGCCTCGACCTCGCCGGCCGGTCGTTTCCATGAATGACTCGAACGCGATGCTGCTCCGCCGCTATCGCATGCAGCTCTTTACCGCGACCTGGCTTTCCTATGCCGGTTTCTACTTCGCGCGGAAAGTCTATGCGGTCGTCAAGCTTCCGCTGAAAGAACAGTTCGGACTCGACGACGTCCAGATCGCCTGGCCGTGGACCATTTATCTCATCACTTACATGCTGGGGCAGTTCGTCGCGGTGTGGCTCGGCCGGCACATGGAGAGCCGGCGCGTGCTCGCCTGGGGCATGTGCGGCGCTGCCGGCTGCAACCTCGTGCTGGGATGGCTCGTCGATTCGGGGGCCGCGAGCGTTTTCCTGTGGATGTGCGTGACCATGGGGATTCACGGCCTCGCCCAGGCCATGGGCTGGCCGCACAACGTCGCCCTGTTCGCCAACTGGACACGCCGGTCCGAGCGCGGAACGCTGTTCGGCATCTGGGGCAGCTGCTACCAGGTCGGCTCGATTGCCGGCAAGGCCCTGGCTGGATTCCTGCTCGGCTGGCTCGGAATGGCGTGGTCGTTCTACGGCTCGAGCATGGTCCTGCTCGCGTTCACCCTGTACTTCGTGCTGTTCGCGCGCGAACGGCCGCAGTCCGTCGGTCTGTCGCTCGAAGACGAGGCGGAGCCCGATGTCCCGGTTCCGGCTGCGCGCGGCGCGGGTGCCGCCCGTGAATCGCCGCTGCCGGAGGGGTTCGTCAAATCCATCGTGGCAATGGGGCTGATCTACATCGGCTTGCGGTTCGTGCGCTATGCGCTCGACAGCTGGTCGACGTTGATCCTCGGCGAGCAATTCGGCATGACCACTTCGGTCGCCGCCTACTGGTCCACGGTCTACGACTGGATCGGATTCCTGGGCATCGTCGCCGCCGGCTACTGGTCCGACCGGATGCCGGGTTCACGGCGGACACCCGTGATCTTCTGGATGACTGCCGGCTGCCTCGTGTTCACCGGTGCGATGTGGCTCGTCGGTTTGTCCTCGCCCGTTCTTTTCATCGCACTGCTCGGCCTGATCGGATTCACGGCGATGGGCCCGGACTCGCTGCTCTCCGGGGCCTATGCGATGGATATCGGAAGCCGGCGCCAGGCCGCGCTCGCAGCCGGCGTCATCAATGGCTTCGGATCGGTCGGCCCGATACTGCAGGAACCGGTCATCGGGTGGCTCAAGCAATACCACGGCACCGACTCCGTTTTCCTGCTGCTGGTGGCCATCGTGCTGGTGACCACGATCGCCACCGGGCT
>JANNKZ010000161.1:0-2374 GCA_031396515.1 Gammaproteobacteria bacterium | reverse complement strand
AAAAGGTGCGCTCTCCGCCCAGGACGACCGCCGACTGGGCGCTCGCCACCGCAACCTGATCGGCGGTCATAAGCGGATTCGCGTGCAGTTGCGCGATCACGGAGTCGTACTCTATTCCGTTCCAGCCCACGTACTCCTCGGAAGCGGCGATCGCCGTGGCTTTGTTCTGCCACAGCTTGTAAATCTCGAGCGTCGCCATGTTGCAGCCGTCGTAGCCGACGATGTCGATGAACCCGAGCTGCGGAATCGCCGCCTTCTGCTCGTGGTAGTCGAGGGTGTCGACATTCGTGTCGTCTTCCATGACCCAGCCCGGGTGCCAGTTCCAGCCGTGCCCCCAGAAGTAGAGCGCGTAGTGGTCGGCCGGGTAATTGGTCTTCGACCAGGAGACGAAATCGATCAGCGTCTGGGGATCGCCGAAATTCCGCTCGCCCCAGTCGGCCACGGCACTCGCCGCATCGGCAACGATTCCCTGCGTCACGTGGTAGAGCTTGGTCGTCTGCCAGTTGCCGCGACTCGTGTCATAGCCGGGTCCGCGATCGGCCAGTGCGACGATCTGAATGTTCGCATCGGAACCGGCAAGGCCGAGCTCCAGCTCGATGTCCTTGACGATGTAGTCCTCGAGATTATTGTCGCCCGACATGTAGACCATGATGGTCCAGCGGGCTTGCGGGGCGGGCGGCGCGGCGTGCGCGACGTTTACAAAAAAGCCGGCGATTGCGATTCCGATGGTTAACCAGGACGGTGCTTTCATGGAGGCTCCCTGATTCTTTGGCTTAGAAGTCGATTCAAACTCCCGGGGACTCGCGCCGCCCGGATGACCGGTGCGACTTTCGGCGCATAGGGTGACACAAATCTTCAGACCCGTGCAGCAACCTCACGCGCGACGTCGAGCACCGCGTCCACGTCCGCCGGGCTGACGTACAGGTGGGCCGACAACCGCACTCCCCGCTCGTCGTTCTGCGCGCGGACACGCACGCGCTTTGCCCACAGCGCGTCCTGCAGCGCCTTCGCTTTCACGCCGTCGACGCGAAAGGTCGTGATGGCCGCCGTCAGCCGCGAGTCGACGGGTGACGCGATGCGTACTTTCGAGATGCCCGCGAGGCCGTCGCGCAGGCGCTTCGTCAGGCTGGCGTCCCACGATTCGATCCGCGACATGCCGAACTTCTCGATGAAGCGCAGCGCCGCCGCCAGGCCGTCGACCACGGGAACGCTGCCGGTGCCGTACTGCATGAACCGGAAAGCGCCATCCTCATGGTTGTCCCACTGGTAACTCGCGAGCGTCGTCCAGAACCGGTCCTGCACCTCGCGACGGACGAACATGAAACCGGTGCCTTTCGGCGCCATCATCCACTTGTGCGGGCTGCCGACGTACGCATCGCAGCCGAGCGCTTTCACGTCCACCAGGATCTGGCCCACCGCCTGCGCACCATCGACGATGGCAAGTGCTCCGCCATGCCTGGCGAGCGCGCACAGCTCGCGTGCCGGCAGCAGGGCGCCGAGCCCGCTCGTGATGTGGCTGAACATCACGACTTTCGTGCGCGGCGTCATCGCGGCCTCGAACAGCCGCAGGATCGCTTCCGGCCCGCCGGCGAAGGCCGGCTCGAGCGGCAACTCCTTGACAACGATGCCGCGCCGCTTCGAAAGCAGTCGCCAGGGCGAAATGCCGCCGCCGTGCTCCTGGTCGGTGCTGATGACCTCGTCACCCGGCGCCAGGTCGAGACCGTTGGCGAGAAAGTTCATGCCCATCGTCGCGTTCTGCGTAAGCGCGATCTCTTCGGCAGGCGCATTGACGAACTGCCCGACCGCCTGGCGGACCTCGAGCAATTTCTGGTAGCCCGTCAGTGGTTCACCATCGGGTTGCTCATAGGGCCAGGCGGCCAGGTCGGTTTCGAGCCGACGAATGCCTGCGGTCAGAGCCTCCACGACTTCCAGTGGTGACGCACCCAGCGTGCCGGTATTGCAGTAGGCGACGCCTTCGGGGATCAGGAACTGCCCGCGCGCTGCCCTGAACACGGCCGCGTCTTCCGCCTGAGCGTCCGGTACAAAGGGCGCGGCCTGGGAAAACGCCCGCACAGCGGGAGCCGCGCCAAGCAGTACCCCGGGAATCGTGAGCGCGGAAAGAAAACTTCGTCGTGTGCTCACGCGTGCTACCACCCTGCCGCATCGATATTGGGCGGGCTCATCCCCTCACCCTTGCGGCGCATCATGCTCCGGTCATGCGGGAATTTCGATACGATTGCCAGGTCGGACCGATTCTGAAGGGAGGCAAGCCTATGCATTCGCTGAACCGGCTGATGGGCCTGGTTGCCGGTCCGCTGCTGCTGGCACTGGTCGCCACGGCGACGGCCCAGGACGCGAACATCAAGCAGCCGAT
>JANNKZ010000136.1:0-5959 GCA_031396515.1 Gammaproteobacteria bacterium | reverse complement strand
AAGCGCAGCGGACGAATGCTGCGCGAGCGCTGTCGCGGAACGAGGCCGCTCTGGCCGGCATCCTGCACGACAACGAACAGAGTTTCGTGCGGCTCGAGAGCCGCGACTGGTTCCAGCGCGTGCAGAACGACCTGCGGCGTGCCGTGCGCCTGCGCGAACTGCTCGCGCGAATCGACAGCCAGCAAGTCGTGCGGATCGATGAACTCGGCGCGAGTTTCGGCGCGCTGTCGGCACAGGTCCGACGCACCACGGCGCGCTTCGAGACGGCGCGGGCAATCGCCTCGGCCCGGCGCCGCTCGGATGACGCCCTCTCCGCCATCTCGCATGAGGAGGAGCGGCAGCGCACGCTGATCGCCTGGCTCAGCGGCTGCATCCTGCTCCTGCTGCTCGCGACTTCGATCAACACCGTGGTCAGCGTCGTCCGCCCCGTGCGCCGGCTGCTGTCGGCCACCCGGCGCATGGCGGAAGGGGCACTCGACGTGTCGGTGCCGCGTGGCGGCATCAAGGAGCTCGACCAGCTCGCCGTCTCATTCAATCACATGGCGGAACAGCTCGCGGCTGCGCATGCCCTCGCCCGCCAGTACCACAATCAGCTCGAGGCGAAGGTCGAGGAACGCACGCGCCAGCTCCAGCACCTGGCCGAGCATGATCCGCTGACGCTGCTGCCGAACCGGCGCCAGCTCCTCGCACACCTGGTGAAGGCCCTGAAGGCCGCCGGAGAGCGACGCGAGCACGTGGGCGTGCTGTTCCTGGATCTCGATCACTTCAAGTACGTCAACGACAGCATGGGCCACGTGTTCGGCGACCGCGTCCTGCAGGCCATTGCCGCACGATTGCAGGGGGCGGTTGCGAGCATCGGTTTTTCGGCGCGTCTCGGCGGCGATGAATTCACGGTCGTGCACGAACGCGCAACCGACCCTGCCGAAGTCCATCGGGCCGCGCAGGATCTGGTGCGCGCCTTCCAGGATCCGCTGGTGGTCGAAGGCCGCGAACTGATGATCGGGCTCAGCGTCGGCGTCAGCATCTATCCGGAACACGGCACGGAACCCCAGACCCTGTTGCGCGCGGCCGACGCGGCGCTGTTCCGCGCCAAGGCGAGCGGGCGCAGCCAGCTCAGCATCTTCAGCCATGACCTGCTCGAAGCCGCGGCCTCCAAGTTTGCGACCGAACAGGGCCTGCGGCGTGCGATCGAGCGCGGCGAATTCGAGCTGTTCTACCAGCCGGAAGTGGACCTCGCGACGAACGAAGCCGCGGTCGTCGAGAGCATGTTGCGCTGGCGCCTGCCGAACGGAAGCCACGCGTACCCGAAGGATTTCCTGCCGGTCGCCGAGGACTGCGGGCTGATCCGCGAAATCGGCGACTGGGTGCTGCAGACGGCGGTCGCGCAGGCAGCGCGCTGGCATCGCGCCGAGTGGCCGGCGGTGCGCGTCGCCATCAACGTGTCGGCGATGCAGCTGCTCGACAAGCGCTTCGTCGACTCGGTCCAGGAACTGCTGACGCGGCACGCGCTGCCGCCGTCCTGCTTCGAGATCGAACTGACCGAGAATGTGCTCCAGACCGGGCGTCACACGATCGAGGCGCTGCGCCAGCTGCGGGCGATCGGCGTCGGCGTGGCGCTCGACGACTTCGGCAACGGCTACTCGTCGCTCGCCTCGCTCGAGCAGTTGCCATTGACCCGGGTGAAACTCGATCGCAGCCTGATCGCGAGCGTCGATACCAGCACGCGTTCGCAGGCGATCGCGACCGCGATCATCTCGCTGTGCCAGGGCCTCGGGCTGGAGATCACGGCCGAAGGGGTCGAGAACCGCGCCCAGTTCGCCTGGCTCTGCGCCAGGCCCGCCATGCTCATGCAGGGCTATCTGCTGTCGCGCCCGGTCCCGGTCGACCGCCTGATCGCGTCGATCGCGGGTATGCCCGCGCGCATGGCGCTGCTCATCGACGAAAACCTGCCGGTGATCACAAACGAACGCCTGACGCGCATGCGCCTGATCCGCTAGCCTCGATTCAGCCGCTGCCCTGGATTGTCACGACGATGCGGCGCGGCGAGCCGAGCCGGGCGCCGGACCGCGCGCCGGTCAGTTCCACCGTGAACGAGCGGTCGTCGGCCGCCGACCCGTCGCTGACGATGGGCACGTAGATGATTCGGTCGGTCTGGCGTTCCTGGAACTGGGCAACGCCGCTGCCGGGCCCGCCGTAGTCCCTGCCCGAGACGGCACTGCCGTCGATCGCGCGCCAGGCGACGCGCGCGCGCGCGACGCCTGGCTGCAGCTGGATCGGAATCGCGGCCGAGACCGTGCCCCGACTCACGATCATTTCCTCATCCTTGAATGACGCGCGCAACAAAGGTGGAGCCGGCGCAACCCGTGCCTTCGTGACTGGCGGAACCGGCGCGAGGACCGCCGGCGGCGCTTCAACCACGCGCGGAGGTTGCGCTGGCCGCGCCACCAGGGCGGGGGCAGTCGGCGGCGCCGAGGACAGCCAGCCGGCGCCGAGGATGGCAAACAATCCCATGACTGCGACGAGGACGCCGAGCGCAAAGATCGGACGGAAGCGCGGCACCGGCAACGAAAGGGCCCGCACTCGTGCGCGCAGCGAACTCATCGGCAATGACTTGGCAGGCAGCACGACCGGCAGTGCAACCGCGGGCCACGGACTTGCCGGCGGCGCCGGCTCCGGTCGTGCCGGCGCGATCTCCGGCTTCGCCTGCGGCGTGAATTCACGCAGCAACTCGCGTACATCGGCGGGACGCGCGTCGCGTACCCAGGCCAGGCCAGCAGACAGCGCCCGCCATTGATCCGGATTCAGTCCGGGTATCGATTCGATACGCATGCCGAGGTTGCGGGCCTCGTCCGCGCCGAGGCGGCTGTACGGATGACGCCCCGCCAGCATCTCGTAAATGACACAGGCCAGGCTGAACACGTCATCACGCGTTTCCGGCTTGAGCCCGGCGAGAACCTCGGGACTCGCATAGGACCGCGTCGCGGCAGGCGCCACCGTAACCGCCGGCGGATGCGCGGCACTCGCCTGGGCCGACGGCGCAGTGCCGAAATCGAGCACGCGGATACCCTGATCGGTCACGAACAGGTTGTCGGGCTTCACGTCGCCGTGGGTCACGCCCTTGTCGTGCGCGCAAGCCAGCGCCTCCCCGCAGGCGGTGGCGATCTCAAGCGCTTCCGGCATGGGCAGCCCGTTCGGTCGCTTGTCCCGAAGGCGGCGGCCCAGCGGCTCGCCGTTCAGCAGTTCCATCGTGATGTACCAGCTGCCCTTGTCGCAGCCGATGCCGAACTGCCGGACGACATTCGGGTGGCCGACCAGGCGGGTCTGCCGGAATTCGCGCTGCAGGCGCGCGACGGAGGCGGCGCGGAATCGCAATTCGGGCCGGAGCGTCTTGATGGCAACGCTGCCGCCGTCGATGCGTCCGCCGTCGCGGTAGAGGTCGCGCGCCTTGAGGATGTTCGCCGTGCCGCCGGACCCGAGCCGCCCTTCGACCAGGTAGCGGTCGGCAAAGACCTGGCCGACGTGGGTGGCCCCGTCCTCGTCCGCGAATTCGTCGGGGGGCGCGAGTTCGGTCGTCGGCTCGCTGTCGATCTCCTCGGTCCGTTCCGGGAGCTCGGCATCGGCCTTCGCACCGGCCCAGTGGCCGGACCCGTGTCCGTTCGTATTGGCGTGTAGCTGCGGCATATCCTTTTTTTTCCGCGCAGCAGAAAAAATGATTCGACTGGAGCCGAGTATGGACGTTCGCCGGTCTGGCGGATGTAGGCTCAGTCCGAGCTGGCGGATGTAGGCTCAGTCCGACTTTTTTTGATTATCCTCGGCCTCCGCCCGCCGCTCCTCGCGCCGCAGCACCCTGTCATAAGCCTGGCCAAACAGGATCTCGACACCAAGCCGCGCATCCACGCAGCCATTGCAGCGGTCCGCAGGTTCGGGGCCGTCCGCCCAGAACAGCCCGCCAGCCATCTCGACGAACAGCCAGTCCCGCCACAGGGACCGGCGATGCGTTACGCGGAATCCGTAGAGGTCCGGCTGTGTGCCGTCTGTTTCGCCGCGGATGCGCACGTCGTAGCGCATGGCGCGGCGGTAGTCGATCGCTTGGTACAGCGCGAGCCGCGTGCGCCAGCGCACGCCCTCGGTCTCCTCGGAGATGCGCAGGGAATTGCCCCATCTCAGCAGGTAGTCGCGGCCGAGCACCTTGTCGGCGTCGAAGGCCTGGGTGAACCCGAGACCCTCGTCGTTCTCCCAGAACGCCGTGCTGCGGAGCGTCAGCAGTACGTTGTTCGGGCGGTAGAAGTAGCGCCGGAAGCGCGCATTGACATAGGGGTTTGGCGGCCACTCGAGTTCCACGCCGGCGCCGAGGTCGAAGCGGCTGTCGCGGCCGCGATGCATGCGGTAGCCGAGTCCGGCGAACCACTCGGCGGGCTCATCGTCGCTGAAAGAGGCGCCGAAAGATCCGACGCCGTTCAGCTCGTCGGAGACGAACTCGTCGCGGCTCGCGCGCCCGAGAGTTGCGCTGAACCGCTCGGAGAGCGCCGGCAGCGACACGCTGGCGCGGACTCGGCCGTCGGCGTCCCATCCATCGAGCTCATTCCAGCCAAGCGAAAGGCCCGCGCGACCGTTGCTGTCGTCCTCCATCTCCGAGTACTCGTGCTCGCCGCCGAACATGCGGTCGACGAATCGCGCGGTGTTGCAGACGCTGCGCTGGATGCCCTCGCGCACCGACTCGAGCGCTGGTTGTTCCGCCTCGGATTCATCCCGGCAGCCGAGCTCGCCCTTTTCGGGTTCTTTCGGCCCGGCGGTCTGCGGGGACGCCGCGCACGGAATCGCCAGCAGCAAGGCCAGGATCGCGGCAGGCGCGCGCGGGTCGCCTGCCATCGTCAGCTCGGTCGCCCCCGGCCGGTCGCTTCGAAATAGTGACGGCGGCACAGGGACAGGTATCGCTCGTTGCCCCCTATCTCGACCTGTTCGCCATCGCGTTCGGCCTTGCCATCGGCGCCGACCCTCGCGCACATGGTTGCCTTGCGCCCGCAATGGCAGATCGTTTTCAGTTCGCTCAGCTCGTCGGCGAGCGCCAGCAGGCGCGCGCTGCCCGGGAACAGCTCGCCACGAAAATCCGTGCGCAGGCCGTAGCACAGCACCGGGATCGAACGGCTGTCGACGATGGCGGCGAGCTGCTCGACCTGCAGAGGCTGCAGGAACTGTGCTTCGTCGACCAGCACGCAATGCAGCGGGTCCTTCGCATGCTCGCCCGCGATCTCGTCGTAGAGGTCGGAACCGGCGGCGAAATGCCGCGCATCGCTCGACAGGCCGATGCGCGAATGCACGCGCCCGCCGCCGCGCTGGTCGAACTGCGCGGTGTAGACGAGCGTGCGCATGCCGCGCTCGCGGTAGTTGTGGCTGGACTGCAGCAACGAAGTCGACTTCCCCGCATTCATCGTCGAGTAGTAGAAGTAGAGTTTCGCCACCGTTCAGATCAACTTGATCTCGCGCAGCCGCTCTTGCAGGAAGTCATCCGCCAGAATCGGCTCCGGGTAGCGATTGGGCCGCTCCAGTGTGAAGCAGCCGGGCAGCGTGGCAATAGGAAAGTCGGAATTGAAGTGTAGGAAGAACGGCATCGAATAGCGCGGCCGGTTGACCCGGGCCCCGGTCGGATTGACCACGCGATGGGTGGTGGAGGGCAACACGTGGTTGGTCAGCCGCTGCAGCATGTCGCCGACATTGCAGACGAGTGTCCCGGGCGGCGGGTTCACGGGAAGCCAGCGCCCGCCCCGGTCCAGGAGCTCGAGCCCGCCCTCCTCCGCTCCCAGCAGCAGCGTGATCACATTGATGTCCTCGTGCGCACCCGCGCGCACGCCGGTCGCATCCTCCTTGAGCGGCGGGTAATGGATCACCCGCAGCACGCTGTTGCCTTCGCCGACCTTGTCGTCGAACCAGTGCGGGTCGAGCTGCAGGTAGGTCGCTATCG
>JANNKZ010000113.1:0-3392 GCA_031396515.1 Gammaproteobacteria bacterium | reverse complement strand
TTGCACGTAGGCGATGAGCCCCGAATCCATCACGTAGTCGCCGCCCTCAGCCTGCCGCATCGGCGCATAGTTCTGCGCGCCGATCGCGATCTCCTGGCCCTCGCCGACCAGCATGATTTCCTTCTTGCCGGTCACCGGATTGGTCGCGCAGGCCGCAAGCAGCAGGGCCACCGCCGCGAGCCGGACGCTTTTGACGATCTTGTTTTTCATCTCCAGCACTCCTGCCTGATGGTTCAGTAACGCCAGCTGTCGATATCCGCATCCGGCGGTGCGGTATCGAGAATCCTTTCGACGACCCAGGGCAGCACCATTTGCGGGTACCGCAGCCGCGAGTAGGCATTCGCGCGCGTATGGTCGCCGTTCCAGCAATGTTCGTGACGATCGCCGTACTCGACCACTGCGTCGGCCGGCGGGTTCGCGTTTTTCAGGAACTCCTCGACACCATAGACAGCATTGTTGAGGTAATAGTTGTCCATGTCGCCGGTATAAATGCGGAGTTTTCCACGCAGCCGGGGGCCGAGTGTTGCCCAGTCGCGACGGAGAATGTGGGCGAGGTCGAAATGCTCGCGCCAGTAGGCCGCCGTGACCGGGTCGATCTCGCCCGTCTCGCGATCCCAGATGCGCCGCGGATAACCGTCGGGCCCGACCGGCGAATAGACCGATTCCCAGGCATCCCATTGGTCGCCCGAACGGCCCTGGGTGCCCAGCGTCAGCTCATAGAGGTTCTGTTCGCGCACCGTGCTGTCCACGTAACCGAGCCAATTGCGATGCGCGGGGCGCTCGGTGCGCTTGAAGGCATTGCGCGTGTAGTAGGCGTTCTTGTCCTCGTAGATATTGACCAGCTCGTAATGCTGGAAGTCGATTGGGTCGGGACAGGCGATCCACGCGCCGTTGTAATCGTCCGGATAGAACATCTGCACGGCCATCGCTTCCCAGCCGCCGGTCGAACCGCCGTAGACGAAGCGCGCCCAGCCCGCGCCGAGGCCGCGAAAACGCTTTTCGATCTCGGGAATCAGCTCGTACTGGATCGCGTCGCCGTAGGGACCGTTGTTCGCTGAGTTGACCGCGTACGAGTCATCATAAAAAGGCGTCGGATGCTGGATCTCGACCAGCAGCACGCGGGGAAATCCCGGCGTGATCCAGTCCTGGTGCGCCTGCCAGGCATATTCCTGCTGGATGCGGTTGTAACCTTCCAGCCGGAAGCGCTTGCTGTACTCGGGCTTGAGTTCGGGATCCGGCGGCGATTCGCGGAATCCGTCCGGCGCAGCGGGGAAATGCCCATGCGCAATCACGAGCGGATAACGGGCATCCGGATGGTCGTCGAATCCCCAGGGCAGGCGAACCCAGGCGGCGAGATGCACGTCGCGGCCCCAGAACTTCGACAGGCGCTCGCTGCGGATGCGCAGGTGCCGCACGTATGTCGTCTCTTTCTTCTCGAACGCCTCGACCGGCGGGATTGTCTGGTCGAGCAGGATCGCAATGCGGCCCGCGCCTTTCTTCGTGACGCGAACCGCAATCGGCTTCGAGTACAGGTTGCCCGGCTTGCGGCTCCAGACCTGGCCCTCACCCTGGTCCGGCGCCAGTTCCAGCCGGCGCCCGTCTCCGAGCACGAAAGTCTCGTAACGATTCAGCACGGCCTGCACGCGATAGTCCCCCGGCGGCAACTCGTCGAGCGATGGCAGCGGAAAGCCGGCGGCTTTGCGATCGATCACGCGACGCTGGCCTGCTTTCCAGTCGCGCACGTCGACGGCGAAGAACGGCACGGCGTCCTCGTCCCAGGTGACCTGGAACCGCGGCTCCTGCTCCGCCGCCGCCGGCGCGGCCACCAGGATCAGCCGGCCCATCAAGGGCTCGACACCCGGTGAGGCCGGATAGGTGACGGTGAAGCGAGAGTCGGCGGATGCGCCGCCCGCCACCAGCAGCCAGGCGACGGCTACAAGAGATCTGCGAACAGGATCCAGCATCACGAACTCTCCGGGCAGTCTGCGGGCCGCCAAAGCCGATGCTATCGCAATCGCTGCGGTCCCGCGCTCACGGCGGAATCGTGCCGCCGAGTACCGCGCATAGTCGGCTGACGTCGATGTTGCCGCCCGAAACAACGCAGACCACCTTGCCCGTTCCCGCCCTGCCAGCCAGCGCGCAGGCAAGCGCCGTGGCCCCCGCGCCTTCGGCAACGACGTGGTTGCGCGCGGCCATCAAGGCGAGGGCCGCTGCGGTTTCGCCGAGACTCGCGACCAAGGCGCTATCGATCAGCGCGTGGGCCCGTTCAAACATCTGCGGGAACACGGAGCGGCTGCCGATGCCGTCGACAAAGGATGGCTGGTAATCCACGACTTGCGGCGAACCGGCGGCGAGCGCGGACGCGAGCGGGGCCGCCGTCGCGACCTCCGCCGCATACAGGCGGCAGTCCGGGCGGACTGCGCGGACAGCGGCGGCGATCCCGCAGGCGAGCCCGCCGCCACCCCAGGGAATCACGATCGCATCGGCATCCGGCAGCTCTTCGAGTATCTCGAGTCCGATGGTGCCGTTGCCGGCCATGACCCGCAGGTCGTCGAAAGCATGGATGAAGGTCCCCTCCGCGCCCGGATAGCTGCGATCCTGAAACGTCTGCCACCAGCGCTCGAAGGGCACGCGGATCACGCGCCCGCCGAGCCGTTCGACCGCGTCCGTTTTCGCCGCCGGCGCGGTGTCGGGGGCGATGACGGTACACGCGATGCGGCGCTCGCGCGCGCACCAGGCGACTCCCTGGGCCATGTTGCCCGCGGAGGCCGTCAGGACGCCGCGCGACAGTTCCGCGGGCGCGATCTGCGCCATCGCATTGGCGGCGCCGCGGATCTTGAACGAGCCGATTGGCTGCAGGTTTTCCAGCTTGAGCCAGATCTCGGCCGGGGAATCGGCAACATCCAGGCGCACGAGCGGCGTACGGAGCGCGATGCCGGCGATGCGCGCGCGCGCATGGCGAATGTCCTCGAGCGTCGGCATCATGGGTCGATGATACTGTCCGGAATCCGTCGGATCGGGCAGGCCAGGGGGATCGGATGACATTATTGCCATGGTGTCGGGGACTCACCTGCCTGCTGGCGGTCGCGGGCGTCGGGATTGCCGGTGGCGCGTCGGACGTGAGCCCGTCCGGCGAACCGCCTGTTCAATACCTTTATCTGTGGACGGCGTCCGCGGACAAGACACAGCCTGATTTCCTTGCCGTCCTCGATGTCACCGAGAACGATGCGGGCTATGGCCGGCTGGTGACGACGCTGCCCGTGCCGGGCCTCGGCAATGGTCCGCATCACACCGAGCACGAAATGCCGGCCGATCGCCAGTTGTTCGCCAACGGCTTCGAGTCCGGCCAGACGTTCGTATTCGACCTCAGCGATCCGGCCCATCCGCGCATC
>JANNKZ010000111.1:0-5877 GCA_031396515.1 Gammaproteobacteria bacterium | reverse complement strand
GCGTCGCGCGGCACGAGCAGCCCCGCCGACTGCTGCGCGGCCGGCAGGTCCACGCGCACGGCCGAACCGATCGGCCAGCCGGCGCCGGTCATGGCGATGCGCACTTCCATCATGCGCGAGCGCTCGTCGCCGACCGGGACGATCGCACGGATCTTGCTCTCCACCTGGTGGCTGCCGTTGCGTACGGTCACCAGCTGCCCGACGGCCAGGTGTCCGGCCTCCGCGACCGGCGAACGCGCGACGATCTCTACGTTGCCGGTGTCGGTGAGTCGCAGCACCTCGACGCCGGCGCTGACGAACTCGCCGAGCTGGCGGATGCGCTCCGCGACGTGCCCCGGGAACGGCGCACGGATCACCGCGCGGTCGATCTGGTGGCGGGTGCTGTCGCGCGTCGCGCGGGCCTGCTCGAGTTCATGGCGCGCCATCGAGAGGCGCGCCGCGGCCTCGTCGATCTGGCTCTTCGAGGCGATGCCGGCCGGCAGCGCGTTGAGGCGCGAAAGCTGCGTGCCGAGGAGCTCCGCGTTGGCATTCAACCGTGCGATCTGTGCGTCGTTCTCACGCACGGTCAGTTCCAGGCCGCGCGTGTCCACGCGCGCGAGCGGCGCGCCTTTCTGCACCCGCGTGCCGGGTTCCGCGACCCAGTCGAGGCGGCCCGCGACTTCGGCGGCGAGGCGCGCGTCGTTGCGGCTCACGACTGTGCCGGTCGCGGTCACGGTCGAGGCAACGCTGCCTTTCGTGACCGATGCCACGGTGACCGGCGCCGGCGGCTGGTCCTGGGCACCGGCCGCGCCGGCCGTCAGGGAGGAAACGGCCAGCGCGGCCATCGCCACGCTCCAAGCAACGGACCTGGGAGACTTCGGTTTCATCACGCACCTTCCTGGATTGCGCCTGCGGGCGCCGCGGTCTGCTCACGCTCGGTCGCCTGTTCGCCCAGGCGAAGCAGCGCCGGCAGCAGCACCAGCATGAAAACGGTATTGACGAGCATGCCGCCCGCGATGACGGTGCCGAGTCCGCGGTACAGCGCGGCACCGGGCCCGGGGACGATGATCATCGGCAGCAGGCCCGCGAGCTGGCCGAGCGAGGTCGCAAAGATCGGCCGGGTGCGCTGCTCGAGCGCCTGGCGCACGGCGTCGCGGCGGCTCATGCCGGCACGCTCGGCCGAGCGCGAGCTGTCCACCAGCAGGATCGCATTGTTGACCGCGGCGCCGAGCAGGATGATGAAGCCGACCATCGTCAGCATGTCGAGCGTCTGCGGCGTGAAGAGATTCAGGAACCGGATGCCGAGCACCCCGCCCAGGCTCGCGAGCGGGACGGTCAGCAGCACGAGCGCGCTGTCGCGCAGCGACCGGAACAGCGCCGCCATCAACAGGAACAGCACGAGCAGCGCGAGCGCGATGTTGAGGCGCATGTCGGCAAGCGCAGTCTCGAGGCTGCCGGCGTCGCCGGCGTAGCGGATGCCCCCGTCCGGGGGCAGGAGCGGCTGGATCGCCGGGCCGACGTCACTTTCGATCTTGTCCATCGTCTGCTGCAGCGACATGCCGGGGGGCGCGATGACGTTGAGGCCGATCGTGCGGCGGCCGTCCACGCGCCGCAGTCCCGTCGCGCCGACGGTCGGCTCGATCGCGACCAGCTCGCCGAGCGGCACGACGCCGCCGATCGGCGTCGCCACCGGCACGGCCGCGAGCGCGTCCTGGCTGTCCCAGCCCTTGGCGCGCAGGATCATGTCGAGGCGGCGATCGCCGTCGAAGTGCTCGCCAACCCAGATGCCGTCGCCGAGCGAGCGCACAACGGTCGCGACATTCGCACGCGTCCAGCCGGATTCGCTGATGCGGCGGTCGTCCGGCACGAGGCGCAGTTCCGGCTCCGACAGCTCGAGGTCCTGGAAGGAACGCACCTGCGCGCCCGGCAGTTTCTCGGTGATGATGTCCTGCGCGGCACTCGCCGCTTTCAGCAGTGCGTTGAAATCCGCGGACTGCAGGCGCACTTCGATGTTGCGGCCGTCGCCGAAGCCGCCGAACAGGTTGCCCTGCTGCGCGAATACCTGGAGGTCGGGGAATCCGGCGGTGATTTCCTCGTTGATCACGCGGCCGAGCTCGTCGATCTTCGACGGGTCGAGCGGGCGCACGCCGATCGTGCCGCCGCCCGGGAAGATCAGGATGTAGTAGTTCTTGAGCCGCGGTTCCTTCTCGCCCGCCATGTACGGCCGCAGGCGCTCCACCATCGGCTTGACCACTTCCTCGTCGATCGCGTCCACGTTCATGCCGGGCGGGAACTGGAAGAAACCGTCAATCGCGTCGCGCTTGACCGGCGGCAGGTAGTCGATCGGCGGCAGCAGCAGCCAGGTGAGGACGGCGGGCGCGATCAGGCAGGCGGCGATCGTGATCCTGCGCTGGCGTGGACTGTCGGTCAGCGCCGCCATGCGGTCGCCGAGCTTGCGCGGCCACTCTGCGGCTTTCTGCGTCGCCGCCGCATCGGTCAGCGTGAGCCAGCGGGCGGCGGCGACCGGCAGCACGGTCATCGCGATGACGAGAGAAACCGCGATCGCGACCGAGATCGTCAGCGCGAGATCCGCAAACAGCTGACCTTCCGTGTTCTTCATGAAGATGACCGGCAGGAACACGATCACCGTCGTCAGCGTCGAGGCGAAGAGCGCGGGCCAGACCTGGGTCGCGCCCTCGAGCGCCGCCTGCGCCGGGCTCATACCGCGTTCGCGCCGCGACAGGATGCTCTCGAGCACGATGGTCGCGGCATCGAGCGTCATGCCCACCGCGAAGGCAATGCCCGCGATCGAGATCACGTTCAGCGAATGGCCGGTCAGCAGCATGACCAGCACGGTCGCGAGCACGCTGATCGGGATGGCGATGCCGACCAGCAGCGTCGAGCGGAACTGGCGCAGGAACAACCACAGCACGCCGATCGCGAGGAACACGCCCGCGATCAGGTTGCCGCCGACCAGGCCGATCGCCTGGTTGATGAACACCGACGGGTCGAAGGACTGCTCGATCGCGAGGCCGAGCTCGGCCAGCGGACCTTCGCGCAGTTCGCCGATCTCCGCCTTGACCGCCTTCAGCGTCGCCAGCACGTCGGCGCCGGATTCCTTGAGGATCTGGATCGCGATCGCCGGGTTGTTGTTCTGCACCGCGAGCGAGTTGCGGTCGCCGCGCTCGACCGAGATGGTCGCGACGTCCGCGAGGCGCACCGGGCGGCCGTCGCGCCAGTCGAGCACGAGCTCGCCGAGGTCGGCCGGGCGGTAGCGACCGGCGAAGCGCAGCGTGTACTGGCGCCGGCCGAGTTCCGCGAAGCCGCCCGAGACGTCGTCCGCGCTGCCGGCGACCGCGACGATCGAGGGAATCGGCACGCCGAGCTCGGCAGCGCGATACGGATCGAATTCGATGCGCAACTCGTCGGGTGCGCCGGCGTTGACGTTGATCGTGCCGACGCCCGGGATCGACTCCACGCGCGAACGCATGAGGTCCTCGACCTCGCGGCGGTAGTTCTCGACCGGACCCGGCGTGCCGGGCTTCAGTTGCACGAAGAACCAGGACAGCGTCTCGTTCGGCCCGCCGCCACCGTTCTCGCCGAGCGAGATGCGCGGGGCGTCGGCGTCGCGCGGCAGCGGCGGCAGCTGGTTCATGCGCGAGATGACTTCGATCAGCGTGCGGCCCATGTCGGTGCCGATCGCAAATTCGAGGTTGATGAAGGCGCCGCCCGCATTCGCAAACGACTGGATCTGCTGCAGGCCCGGCAGGCCGCGCAGCGCCTGCTCCTGCGGCTCGATCAGCTCGGATTCGACCTCGGTCGGCGCGGCCGCGCGCCAGCCGGTGAAGACCGTGATGACCGGCTCCTCGATGTCCGGGAAGAGCTGTACCGGCAGCTTGATGAGCGCGACGATGCCGAGCACGACGATCAGCCCGACGCCGACGGCGACGCTGATCGGGCTCTTCAACGACCTGGCAGTCAGGTTCATGCTGGCTCCGCGGTGATCAAAAGGGGACGCACCCCTTTGCGACCATTCCAACTTCATTCCACTCAGATGCGCCGGAGGGGAAAAGGGATGCGTCCCCTTTCAAAGGGGTGCGTCCCCTCTGCATTCTGCGGCCGCGGGCGAGGCTGCCGGCCACGGCCCGGCGCAGGCCGGATGCGCTTCGTCGCAGTGGCCCCGCGAAGGGTAAAATCCCTTGATGAACGACGTGTTACCGCGCTCGGACGAGATCGTTGGAGAGGCCGCCATCCAGGCGGCGCTCGACCGCATGGCAACGGAAATCGAGGCCCGTCTCGCAGGCCGGAACCCGCTCGTCGTCACCGTCATGAATGGCGGGCTGATCTTCGCCGGCCAGCTGCTGCCGCGGCTCGGCTTCGCGCTGGAACTGAGCTACGTGCACGTGCGCCGCTACGGTCACGACACGACCGGCGGCGAACTGGTCTGGATCGCCGGCCCGCACGAACCCGTCACCGGGCGCTGCGTACTGCTGCTGGACGACATCCTGGACGAGGGCCGCACGCTCGCGACCATTCGCTCGCGGCTGCTCGAGCAGGGAGCGACGGAAGTCCTGATCGCGGCTTTTGCGTTAAAAGATCGCGCGGTGCCTGCGCAGGTTCAGGCCGACTTCGCGGGTGTCAGCGTGCCCGACCGTTTCGTGTTTGGTTTCGGCATGGATGTCGCCGGCGCCTGGCGCAACCTGCCGTCGATCCGCGCGCTGCCGCAGGGCGGCGCGTGATCCGGTGGATCAGGCCCGGACGCCTTGCGGCTCGATCCAGCCCAACTTCCAGCCGGCGTACAGCACGATGAAGAGCAGGATCGAGAGCCCGATGCGCACCGACAGTGCGCGCACCATGCGCCGCGTCTCGCCCTTGTAGTCGTGGACCAGGTGCAGCATGGCCGACACGAGGGAGAGGATGATCCCGAAGAAAATGATCAGCACCAGCCACTTGATGCCCGTCATGCGCCTGTCCCATAAGTCCGGATACGGAAGTATAGCCCGGTGACGAATCGCCGCCGTTTGCGATTTACGCCGAGGCTGATCCCGACGTTCGCGACCCTCGCGGCTGTCACGGCCTTCGCCCTGCTCGGCCGCTGGCAACTCGACCGGGCGGACGAGAAACGGGCCCTCGCCGCAGCCTTCGCGGCAGCCGGTCCGGCCGTCGAACTCCCGGACGACAGTGGAACGCTGCCGCGCTACCAGCGCGTGATCGCCCGCGGCCGCTACGACGCCGGCCACCAGTTCCTGCTCGACAACCGCGTGCACGAAGGCCGCGCGGGGGTCCAGATCCTGACGCCGCTCGTGCTGGACGGCGGCGGCATGGTGCTCGTCAACCGCGGCTGGCAACCGTTCGGCCGCACGCGGCAGGACTTGCCGGATGTCGCCGTACCGGAAAGCCCGCGACGAATCGCCGGCAAGATCGACGAACTGCCGCGCGCCGGCATCAAGCTTTCGGCAACGTCATCGGGCGGCTGGCCGCGGCTGGTCAACTACCCCACGATGAAGGATCTCGAGGACCTGTCCGGCGGACGCTTTCACGCGCGCGTCATTCTGCTCGACGCATCCGAGCCGGACGGCTACGTGCGCGACTGGCAGCTGCATGGCGCATCGCCCGACCGGAATCTCGGATATGCGATCCAGTGGTTCGCGTTCGCCGCGACCGCAGCCGCGATCTGGGTCGCGCTCAGCCTGCGACGGTCGGGAGAAGCCGCTGAATAAGCCCGCACCCGACCGGTGCCGGGGCCGCCGGCAATTTCTGCTGGTCGCATCGCTCTTCTTCGTGCCGCTCGCGGTGGCGATCTGGCTCTATTTCTCCTCCGGTTGGCGCCCCGGCGGCGGCGCCGAACACGGCACGCTGATCGATCCGCCGCGCGCGCTGCCCGACACGCCGCTCGCG
>JANNKZ010000050.1:0-5018 GCA_031396515.1 Gammaproteobacteria bacterium | reverse complement strand
CCGTGCTGCCGGCGCGGTGCACCGACTGCACCAGTTCGACGAGCTGCGCGTACCAGGCGTCGGCCGCGAGCGAAAACTGCTCGCGGTGCAGGGTCGCGGTAAAGCTGTTCGATTCGGTCTCGATGGAGACATCGACGGTGTCGCGGCCGGCCAGTTGCTCGAGCCATCCCGGCAGGCGTTCGTAGAGCGCCTGTTCGGAGGCGGACTGGTGCAAGGGATCGAAGCGCGTGCGCCGCACCATCGCCTCGCTCACGACCTGCGCCCAGGCGCCGTGCATCGCCTTCAGCCCCGCGCGCGAGGCGACCTCGACCCGCGAGCGACGCAGGACCTTCGCGCCCTGCAGCACCGTGAGCACGGCCTGGTGGAGTTGCACGTCGAGATGCAGCACGGATGCCCGCGCCGGCAATTCAGCGCAGGCGGCGACCGCCGCATCGACGACGCCGGCGACCGGTATGCCGACCCGGCGCGCGATGCCGAGCACAAGCCCGATCTGCGGCAGGCGCATCGTGCCCGGAATCGCGAACACCGCCTGGTCGCCGGGCCCTGCGATCGAGCCCCAGAGTTGCGAAAGCTGCGCGTGCGCGAGATCCGCGTGCGATACCTGCAGGGTCGCCGTCTGCACCATCGCGTCGGCCGCGAGATCGGTCCAGAAGCGGTCGGTCGCGAGCAGCGGCTGCAAGCGCATCGTCGCCGCGGCGGTTTCGCCGACCAGCAGTCCCGCAGGATCGATCACGGCGACGCCGGGACTCGCGGCGACGCGCGCGCCGTCGCGCGCGGCGATGATCGCCGCATCCACGAGTTCGAAACCGATAGTCGCCATAGATCCTCAGATGTCGATCGGAAACGAGACCGGAAAATCCGCGCGAACTTTCTCGGTCGGATTGAAACGCGCGGGCGGCGGACCGGACGGTACGGCGTCCGGAGGCAGCGGCGGCAGCGCTTCGTCCTCTTCTTCCGTGGCCGGCGCTTCGGCCGGCTGGGTGCCCGCGGGCGGCGTCGTCTCCGACGCCGGTTCCTGCTCGGGCGCGGATGGCGGCGTCGCCGTGGACGGCGGCGGCTTGTCCTGCTTCGGCGGTTCAATGGCGCCGGATGACGACACGAAAAGCGTGATCAGCAAAGCAATCAGGGTGCGCATGGGGTTACTCCGCATACCGCGCGATCCGGAATCCGAGGTCCGGCCGCGCAGCGTTGCCCGAATCGCGCGACGCCACGCGCAGTTCCGGAATCTTGCCGGTGAGCCAGCCGGCGCCGCGGATCACGTAATTGTCGCCGGCACGCGGGCCAACCGGATCGGTCGCGACGTGGTCGGGGCCGACGACGTAGATCGAGTAGCGGTCATTGGTCCACTCGAAGACGTTGCCGCCGAGATCGTGCAGCCCGAGCGGATTCGCCGGATAGCTGCCAACCGGCGCGGCCACGCGGTGGCCGTCCTGGTACCCGGAAATCGTCACCGGCGTCAGGTAGATCGCGCTCGCGTCGCCCCAGTTGCCGGAACGCGGCGGCACCGGCAGGTCGCTGCCCCAGGGATATTTGCGCGTCGCCTGGCTGCCGTCGAAGCGCGCGGCGAATTCCCATTCGGCTTCGGTCGGCAGGCGATAGCCGGTGTTGACCGGATCGGCCAGTTCGAGGCGGTCGCCGCGCTGCGCGTAGGCGGCCGGCAGGCCATCGCGCTTCGACAGCCAGTTGCAGAACGCGGCTGCATCCTGCCAGGTGACGCGCGCCGCAGGCTGGCGCTCGAGGTCGAGCGACTCGTCCTTGAAGATCCCCGAGAGATGCTCGGCGCGGAATTCGCGGAAGTCCTTGTTCGTGACCTGGAAGCGCGAGAGATAGAACGGACGCTTCAGCACGACGTTTCGCTCGGTCTCGTTCGAGCGGCGTCCCGCCTCGCGGCGCGCGCTGCCCATCGTGAAGCGACCGCCGGAGACCAGCACCATCTCCTGGCCGAGCCCGGTGCTGCGCCGCGCCGACAGGGCGGCGGTGCGCGCCTCGCCCGCGGTGCGCAGCGCGTACTCGATGAGCTGCGGCTGGCCTTCGCGCGGCGTGACCGTCACGCGGAAAGTCTCGAGCCCGGCCTTGCGCACCTCGATCACGTGCGGCGCCGCCGGCAGGGTGAGCGACTGGTTCGCCTGGCCGCGCGAGGCGCCGTCTACGAAAAGCTGCGCATCCGCCGGTTCGCCGCGCAGGCGAATCTCGCCGAGCACCGGCACGAGGTCGAAGCCAATGCGCCGTTCCGCGCGGCTCTCGACGCTCACTGTCTCTTTTGCTGCCGCGTGGCCGGCCAGCGTGACCAGGACTTCCTGCGGCATGCCGGGCGGCACGCCGATCGTCACGGGCGTGCGGCCGCGATAACTGCCGCCGAGACTGACGTCGGCGCCGGCCGGGCGGCTCGTCACGGTGAGCCGGCCGTCCGGCATGCCGAGTTCGATCGGCCCGATCACCTGCGGCTCGCCGGCCTTGACTGTGATCGGGCTCTCGAAGCGGCGATACTCGGGATGCAGGAGTGCGAGCGTGTAGCGGCCCGCATCGAGTTCGGTTTCGAGCGGCGTGCGCCCGAGTTCCTGGTCGTCGGCCCAGACGGTCGCGCCGTCCGGCACGCTCGTCACGGTGAGCTTGGCGAACTGCGGCACCAGCGTGACCTTGAGCGCCTGTTCCTCGCCGCCGCCGGTGACTTCGAAGCGGATCTGCTGGTCCGCGTGGCGCGGCGCCGAAACCGTGAGCTCGCGCGTGCCGGCCGGCAGTTCGAATGTGCCCGGCAGAACGCCGCGCGGCACGCCGTCCACCGACAGCGTGCCCGGCACGCCGCCGGTCTCGATTGCGACCTGGCCCGGCAGGCGCTCGAGCGCGACGACGATGCGCTGGCCGGACTCGCGGCCGACCGTGACGGACTGCGTCGCCGGCGCGTAGCCGTCCGCCTCGACCGACAAATGGTAATCGCCGGGCGGTACGAAGTAGCGGCCGGCGATGCCGAAATCGAAGGCCGTGCCCGTGAAATCCACGTCGTCCGGCGCGACGCCCGCGCTGGTTGCGACCTCGACCGAGGTTGCCGTCAGCAGGAATCCCATCACCGCGGCGGCGACGATCGCTGCGGCCCAGCGCAGCGGCCTGCCCCAGCCGGCGGTCGCGGGCTTCTGCACCTTTGCGTGCGCGCGCGGCTCGTAGTCCACGACTTCGATCGGCAGGCGGTCCGCGCCTGAGTCGGCATCGCCCGCGCGGCATTCGAGTTGCGGCGGACGCGTGACGTTCGCGATACCGCCGTGGCGTACGACGATGGTCGAGCGGCCTTCGCGATCCTCGAGCGTGATCTCCACGCCGTCGAGCGCGTCCGGGCCGGCATCCGGTTGCGGCACGACCGTCAGGCCGTCCACGCCCACCGCGACGCGCGCGCGCAACTCGCCCGGACGGCAGCCGGGAATGACGACCGCCGCACCCGGGCCGCCGACGGTCAACGGCAGTTCGGACGGCGCGAGCGGCCGTTCACCGAGCGGATCGTCGAGCCACAGTTCCTTCGCCTTCAAATCGGTTCCTCGCATCGCACCACGACCGCTGACGCCGGGGAGCCCGGCGGCAGGACCACTTCCCGTCGCACGTCGCGAAATCCGTTTCGAGTTCCCACTATCGTGTACTTGCCCGGCAGCAACTCTACGTCGCGCTCGGCGAACACGCCGAACTGGCCGACGCGATAGATCGCCACGCGCGTGACGCCGTCCGACTGCAACCGCAGCTTGACCGGCGCCTGCGCGGCCGCCGCGAGCCGTTCGAGCTCGCGCGCCGCGGCCGCCAGCCGCTGCCGGGGGTTGCCCACGGTTGCCGCGCTCGCCAGCAGGTTCCGCGCCTCGGCTCGGCCGGCCGGATCCCACAGGCGTTGCGGCTCACGATTCAGAGCCTCGATATGGCGTTGCAGTTCCGCGCGCGGCGTCACTCTCGCGATGCCGTCCCGGGCCGACTGCAGCGTGGCCTCGAGCCCGGCGGCCTCCCGCCAGGTGGTCAGCGCGTCATCCCAGCGTTCCCCGGCTTCGGCCTCGCGCGCGCGCGCCTCGAGCAGCTGGAGCGCGTCCGCCTTCTGGCCCTGGTCGAGCGAGGCGAGCGCGTCGCGTGCCTCGACCGAGCCGGGGCGGATCGCGAGCGCCGACTGGAAGGCGCTGCGCGCCGCGTCGTTCCGGCCGGCCGCGAGATCGGCGAAGCCGCGTGACATCGCACCTGCATAGGCGGCACCTGAGCGCTGTGCGGCGATGCGCGCGAGGCCCTCCTGCGCGCCGGGCGCGGCCGGATCGATGGCGAGCGCGCGCCGGAACTCTTTTTCGGCGGCATCGGGACGGCCGGCGCGCTCTGCGGCGACGGCGGCGTCGACGATGGCGAAGGTCCGGTCGAGCTTGCCGGCGCGCTCGATGCCGGCTTTCGCAGCCGCATTCGCGGGCTCGATCGCGAGCGCGAGGTCGAAGGCTTGGCGCGCCTCGCCGATCCTGCCGGTCGCGAGTGCATTCTGGCCGCGCTGCAAGCTGTCCTTGAGCGCGGCGGGAAACTGTTTTTCGAGCGTCGCCAGGATCCCCGAGCCTTTTTCCCAGCCGCTCGCAGCCTCGGCGAATCGCTCCGCGGCGAACCGGTCGGCGGCCTGAGCGCCGGCATCGCGGGCCTGCGCGAAGTCGGCCGTCGCCCAGCGCGCGGCAGCGCGCGCGTCCAGTATCCTGAACGCGGTCTCGAACGCGCCGCGTGCCGCTTCGGATTTCTCCTTGGCGGCCTTGCGTTCGGCGAGTGTCTGTTCGCGCTGGCGAATCTCCTGACCTTGCTGCTGCGCCGCCTGCCGCGCTTCCTTCACGAGCTCTTCGTTGCCGGGCAGCAGCCGGCCGGGCAGCCAGACGATGGCGGCGATCACGAGCACAGCCACGCCGAACAGGAGCGCCGGCCACAGGCGGCGGCCACGCGCGGCGGCGCGCGGCGCTTCGATCGGTAGCGCGTGTTCCAGCGGATCGGGATTGTCTGCGGCGGCGGCCGCGAGGCGCGCACGCAAGTCGGTGGCGCTC
>JANNKZ010000015.1:0-5471 GCA_031396515.1 Gammaproteobacteria bacterium | reverse complement strand
CCTGGGCGACGATGTGTTGCGGGAGCTCGGGCTGCTGGACACACGTGCCCTGGACGACCTGCAAGCCGAACTCCGATTGCGGAATTTCGTGACGACACTCAAAAAGCGCGAGACGAGTCTGGTCGAACGGCTGATCGAGCGTCTGGAGGCCGACGCCAAGCGGACCGGACAGGAGTCGTCGACGCTGGGCGAGGACCGGTTCCTCCACTGGCAGGAGGTGCGTGAACTGCATCAGAGCGGCCTCGTGACAATCGGATCGCACGCGCATACTCACACGCCGCTGCCGAGACTCGGCTATGCGGGCGCCAAGCTCGAACTCGCGCGTTCGCAACAGGAACTGCGCGACCATGGAGTCCCGGCAACTCCGATTTGCGCGTATCCCAACGGCAATGTGGACGACGCGGTCTGCGCGGCTGCCCGCGATGCCGGCATCACGCTCGGCTTCGCGACCGGGCATGGCCGAGTCAGCAATGGCGACGACCCGATGCGCCTGCGCCGCATCAATGTGCACGACCGCTCCTCCGCCACGCCTGCCGAATTCCTGTGCCTGATTCTCGGGATCATCTGACTTGCGCGTCCTGGTGACCAATGGCGACACGCGCCCTGCGCTCGCGATTACCCGGTCGCTGGGTCGCCTGGGGCACGAAGTCGTCGTCGCGGCGGAAAAGCAACCTGCGCTGGCCGCGGCCTCACGCCACTGCGCGGCGAGCGAGACTTATCCCGCGCCCGATCGGTCGAGCAACGCCTTCGTTGCAAGCATCGCGGAGATCGTCGCCCGCCGCCGGATCGAGTTGTTGCTGCCGGTGACCGAAATTGCCACGACGCTGCTCGCCGAACAGCGCGAGCGCTTGCCTTCGGGTTGTGCCCTGCCCTTGCCGCCGACGGCAGCCTTGAGGATCGCCAACGACAAGGCTCGTGTTCTCGAGATGGCGGATCGGCTCGGCGTGCCCGCGCCGGCAACGCGTGTCATCCATTCGGCCGACGACCGATGGAAGCTCGGCCTTCGCTACCCGATCGTGATCAAACCGTCACGCTCGCGCGTCGTGACCACGGCGGGATGGGTCTCCAGCAGCGTCGAGTACGCTGCCAACGAGGCGGAACTGAGCCGCCGACTCCAGGCGCTGCCTGCCGAGCTGTTCCCGGTGATGCTGCAAGAGCGGATCCAGGGTGCCGGTATCGGCATATTTGCTTGCTATCAAGGCGGCAGGCCGGTTGCGTGGTTTTCACACTGCCGGCTTCGTGAAAAGCCGCCTTCGGGCGGCGTCAGCGTCCTGTGTGAAAGCATCGCCCTGGACCCGATCGCCGTCGCCTGCGCCGAACGCCTTCTGACCGAGCTCCATTGGCATAGCATTGCGATGGTCGAGTTCAAGCGCAGCGACAGCGACGGCGAGCTCAAGCTCATGGAAATCAACGGCCGATTCTGGGGTTCACTGCAATTGGCGATCGATTCGGGTGTTGATTTTCCCGCCCTGGTCGCGCGGATCGCCGGCGGCGAATCCATCGACGCGCCGCCGGCCTACCGGACAGGCGTCCGGAGCCGCTGGTTACTCGGCGACCTGGACCGTCTGCTGTCGATCCTGACCCGCAGGACGGCGAGCCTGAACCTGCCGGCCAGCCACCCGGGCCGACTGCGCTCGTTGGCGCTGGTGCTGAATCCAGTTCAGTCCGCCCGCAGTGAGGTTTGCCGCCGGGACGACCGCGGGCCCGCGTGGCTGGAGCTCCGGCAGTGGCTAGGCTTCGGATGAGCCCCGCCGCGATGCGACGGCCGCGGCCAGGGTTTCGGTGCATCGGTGCACCCGATGCATGATCTGTCGCGCCTCTTGCTCCGGTGCGCCGTACGGGTCGGCGATCTCGACGCCTCCATCCTGGGTCCCGAGCCAGACAAGTTTCCGCGGATCTGCCCCCATTCTGCGAAGCGCCTGCCAATGATGGCGATCCATGAGGATGATCGTGTCGGCCCACGCGAGATCCGGCTCGGCGATCAGGGCCGAGCGATGCCCGTCAAGCGACACACCGGCTTGCCGGGCCCATTCGACCAGCAGTGGCGGCGACGGCCGGTCCACGACCGGGTGGAATCCGACCGACCGGACTTCCGCGACGCCGGCGAGCTGGTGGCGCAATTGCGATCCGCTGTAGGCACTGCGATTGATGTTGCCGTAGCAGACGACGAGTAACCTTCGCAGCGGGTTGATCGACAGCGCCCGCCGGGACTGCCGCCGCGCCAGGAACAGCGCGCAGTAACTGCGCAGCCGCCACGCCGCCGCAGCGGCCAATCGTCGAATTCCCTTGGCCATCGTTTCACCTGATCCGCCGTGGCGGTACGGCATTCGGCAATCGGCTGGTATTCGTCAAGCCTTGACGGGCGTCGGCAAGCCGACCGTGCGCGCAGCCAGTAGGCGCACCGCTATCAACAGCGCCGTCAGAACGTAGAGGTGCGGGTAATAGGTCGCCGACAGGAATGCCCCGGTCACGGCGAAGCCAACCATGCCGGCGTTCATGAGGTCGAGTTGCCGGATGGCCCGCACCTGGGCGTCGCCCGGCTTGGGTCCGGCGCGCGCGCGTAACGCCTTGCGCAATTTGGCGTCGGCCCGCAGGTTTCCGAATACCAACATCAGCACGCAGACGAAGCCCGGTAGTCCCATTTCCGCAAACGCCAGCATGTACGTCGAGTGCGCGGTTCTTCCCCAGCGGGCATTGAATTGGCCGACTCCGATGCCGAGCAACGGGTTCTTGGCGCCCATCCCGATCGCCCCGGACCAGGCGTCGAGACGTCCCTGCGCCGAACCGTCGATCGTCAAGCCGGTGACGGTGCTCATGCGCGCGAAATACTGGGAAGGCGCATACAATAGCGCGATAGCGCCGATGATTGCGATCGCGACGCCTGCCACCAGTTTCCTCGGGCTGCGCAGCCACAGGTAGATCATCACCGCGGCAATGCCAAGCGTCCCGCCACGCGACTGGGTGGCGATGATGGCAAGAATGATCACGACGACGCTGGTCCAGGCCAGCAACTTGCGGAATCCGCTCCTTGCGTTCAACGCCAGTTCGATCGTGCAGGGAATCAGGATGCTCAATGACAGCGAGTAGTCGTTGCCGTCGCCAAGGAAGGTTCCACCGACGATGTACTGGCGCGTGGTCGGGTCGGTCAGAACGTTGAAATTGAACGAAAGCAGGTACAGGTGTGCTGCCACCAGCGTCACGATCACGCCGCGCAGCCGTTCCGGTGTCGTCACGATCCGCGCGATCAGGATGAACAGGAAGACGTACCCGAGCACGGTCTGGAACACTTGCGATGCGTGCGTCTCGAATCCAGTCGAGGCAAAGGATGCCGCAACGGACACAAAGAGGAAGATGACCCATTTCGCCATGCCGTCGGCAAAAATCTCCTTCATCGGACGCAGGCCCTGGGCCAGCGTGCTTGCCAAAAGCAGCGTCATCGGAACGATGCTGTAGAAGAACGGGAACTCGAGGAATGACAGCTGGTTGGCTGGCCGCGCGTACTCGATGAAGAGTGCGACCAGAAGCCAGCCGTAGAGGAACCCCGAGCCGCCGGAGGCTCGGCTGCCGACTCGGGATACGGTCTGCGCAGGCGCGTTCACGCGTTCCCCCGGCTGAATTCCTCGTAGACCGCCGTTTGCGCCGCAGTGCGCGCGGTGAACGAAAATTGTTCGACGATGCGTTGCCGGCCGCGGCGCGCCCTCTGAATGAACTGCTCGGGTCGCGCGAGAAACTCGCGAATTCCTGCGGCGATCGCCGCCGCCGAACCGGGGCGGATCAGCCAGCCGCTGACGCCATGCTCAATGACTTCCCGCGTGCCGCCGACGTCGGTCGCGACGATCGGCACGCCGAGATATGAGGATTCCAGGATCACGTTTGGCAGGCCCTCGGTGACACTGCTCTGCACGACCAAGTCTGTTTGACAATAAATATCATTTAAGTCATTGAGATAGCCGAGCATCTTTACGTTATTCATGAGGCCTAGTTCCGCCACCCGCGACTTGAGTTCAGTCTCCAGCGCGCCGGTGCCAGCAATAGACAGCTCGATCTCAGGATTATCCCGCGCAATTTCGGCGACCGCCTCCAGCAGCATGCCGAAGCCCTTTTCCGGCGACAATCGCCCGACCGCGAGCAGGCGCACGGTATCCGATGCGGCGCGTGCGCGGCGCCCGGCCGGCGCCAGCGAGCGATCGAATTGTTCGATCGGCAGTGCGTTGTGAATCACGCGTGCGCGGCCGTCCGGCAGCCACCACTGCGGCACGCGGCGACGCACGGCATGCGACACCAGGATCACCCGGTCAAATCGCCGCAACAGGATGCGATCCAGCAATGATTTGACCTTGCCGCGCAACTCATTCGCGATCCATCCGTGCGCGGTGCAGACCAGGCGCAGAGACGCACGCTCATTCCGGCACCGGAGCGCGATCAGGTTGGAGCGGAAATCCGAGCTATGGAGAATCTCCGCATCCATTGACGCAACCAACGTGGAAACGTGTGCGGTGACGGCTGCGAGCGACGATCCGTCGTCCACGATCGCGTGCACCGGTTGGCCGCGGCGCCGGATCGCCTCGATGAGCGGATGACCTATGCCTTCCGCCGGAACGAACACGCCGACCTGGTAATCGATGCGGCCTCGGTCGATGCGCGCGGCCGTCTCCAGGATGGTGCGGCCCGGCCCATCGACCCAGGGCGAATCCCGCAGGTGCAGCACGCGGATCGGCGGGCGGCTCACGCCGGTCTCCGTGTCGGCTCCCAGACCTCCTGGCGCACGCCGGCGATCCAGAGCGCAAGCGCCTTCGCGGCGGCCGCATTGACCAGCAGGAAGAACGCGGAGAACCGCACGACCAGGGAGCGCGCGGCGAGCGCGGGCCAGGCGAGACCGGCAATTGCCAGCGCATGGAGCGCGAGCTGCGCATAGAACAGGCCGCTGTAAAGCGGCTCTGCGCGCAGCAGCCAGGCGCCCGCGAGGCAACCCGCGAGCGCCAGCGGCGCGAACCAGCGCGCCAGCTTGTGCGAGACCAGGATGAAGCTGAATGCCGGATAGCGGAACGGATCGAGCAGCTCCGCGTTGCCGAAGAGCGCCGTGATGCCGCGCAGGAAGGTGCGGGACTTGCGCGAGAACTCGGCGCATGTGCTGGCGGTCGCGGTCATCGTCCCGCGCGCGCCCGGTTCGGAGATCGCGCGCGAACCCGCGCGCACGGTATCGAGCACCGACAGGAAATCGGGCGCCATCCCCGCGCGAAACGGCCGGCACAGCGAACGGCGCATCGCGTACAGGCAACCGCTCGCGCCGGCGATGCTGTGCAGCTTGGCCTCCTCGCGACGCAGCCAGAGTTCGAGCCGGCCATAGAGTCCCTCCCCGCCCCCGCCCACGATAGCAACTAAGCCCGACACGAAGCCGACGGCAGGATCCGCGAAATGCACGGCCACAACCGCGACCGAAGGCGCCACCAGCACGATTCCCGCGTAGGTGA
>JANNKZ010000522.1:0-2725 GCA_031396515.1 Gammaproteobacteria bacterium | reverse complement strand
TACGCATCGCGCTCGGCGCCGGCGTTTGCGGCACGGCTGCGGCCGAGCGGCGCACGATCACCGTGCCGGACGTCCACGTGTTTCCCGGCCACATCGCCTGCGACGCCGCGTCAAATTCGGAGATCGTCGTGCCGTTGCTCGCCGGCTCGCGCCTGATTGGCGTGCTCGATCTCGACAGCCCGACCGTCGGCCGCTTCGGCCCCACAGACGCGGCACTGCTCGAACCGATCGCGCAAGCACTCGTCGCCGCCTGCGACTGGCACCTCGCCGGGATTGACGGATACGTGTAAGCAGACGCTGCCCGTTTCCAGGCGAATGCCGGGCGGGTGGTGAGCGAGCGAATTTTCTGATTCTTCTCTTCTGAGCGAGCGAACCAACCCGGCCGGCGTTCGCCTGGAAACGGGATGCGTTCCTCTTACACGATGCCGGTCACTTCACGCGCGATATGTACGTCCCGGTGCGCGTGTCCGCGCGAATGATCTCGCCCTGGTTGACGAACAGCGGCACCTTCACCGTAGCGCCCGTCTCGAGCTTCGCGATCTTGGTCCCGCCGGTGACGGTGTCGCCGCGCGCGCCCGGATCCGTCTCGACGATCTTGAGCTCGACGTGCGGCGGCGGCGTCACAATCAGCGGCTGGCCGTTCCACAGCGTGATGATGCAGACCGTTCCGTCCTTCAGCCACTGTGCCGCCTCGCCGACCGCGGTTTCGCTCGCCGCATATTGTTCGAACGATTCTGGCTGCATGAAATGCCAGAACTGGCCGTCGGCGTAGAGGAACTGCATGTCGACGTCGACGACGTCCGCGGCCTCCAGCGAATCGCCGGACTTGAACGTGCGCTCGATCACGCGCCCGGTGCGCAGGTTGCGGATCCGGACGCGACTGAAGGCCTGGCCCTTGCCGGGCTTTACGAATTCGTTGTCGACGATTGAGCAGGGATCGTTGTCGAGCATGACCTTCACGCCAGACCGGAAATCGTTGGTGCTGATGCTGGACATGGGATCTCGCCGCGGGGCGCCCGGCCTGGCCGGGCTGGTGCTGTCAAAGGGCGCGTATGATAGCCGCTGCCCGATCCATGGGCCACCCTGCCCCGGAGCATGACGCCGGTCGCGAAACTGAGTCTTTTCAGGGTGCTAGTATCCGGGCCTCACCCGCTGGCAGGACGCCCCCGGAGCCGGATTTGAAGCAGCCCGCTGCCGTTCCGATGATCGCCCTGACGCGCAGTCAGGACAATGTCGAGGCCATCAACAAGGCGCTTCGCAACGCCGGCCACCCTGTCCACGTCACCTGGCTGCCGGACGCCCGCGACCTCGGCGATGCGTTGACCCAGGCGTCGGCCGAGATGCTGATGCTGTTTGCCGACGAGGGCATCGTCGACCTGACGAGTGCCATGGACTTCCGCGCGCGCTTCGCGCCGGACGTGCCGGTGCTGATCGTGCGCGAAAAGGTCGACGAGGACGTCATTGCGCAGGCCCTCGCGCTCGGCGCGCAGGATGCGGTCACGCTGTCGAACATCCCGCGGCTGCAGCTGGTGGTCGGGCGCGAGCTTCGCACCTATCGCCTTGACCGGGCGCTGTCGCAGACGCTCGCCTCGGCCCGCGAAGCCAAGAAGCAGTTGCAGCACATCGTCGAGGGCTCGACCGACGCGATCGCCCAGGTACAGGAAGGCATCATCGTCGACGCCAATCCTGCGTGGCTCGCGCTGTTCGGCTATTCCAATCCGGACGAAGTCGTCGGCACGCCGCTGATGGATGCCTTCGACCCGGACGATCACGCCGCGATCAAGGGCGCGCTCGTCGCCTGCATGCAGGGCAAGTGGTCCGGCCACACCCTGCACGCCTCCGCGCTCGTCGTCAGCGGTCACACGCCTTCGCTCGAATTCCAGCTGGTGCGCGCCGAGTTCGACGGCGAACCCTGCGTCCAGGTCTGCGTGCCAGCGCGCATGGCGGATTCCGGCGAATATGAGCGCAAGCTCGCGGAGGCGATGCAATCGGATCCGGCGACCGGGTTCATGCACCGCCGACATTTCGTCGAGAAACTGCGCGAGCGGCTCGCGGAGCCTATCAAGGCGGGCGTGCGTTGCCTCGCCTACGTCGAGCCCGACAAGTTCGACGCGGTGCACGAGGAACTGGGCGTGCTGATCGGCGAGGACTTCCTGACCGATTTCGCGCGCCTGCTGCGCGAGCAGGTCCAGCCGGGCGACCTGGCCGGGCGGTTCAGCGGCCACGGATTCATGTTGCTGATTGAACGCGGCACCACGCAGGACGTCGAGGCCTGGTCCGATCACGTCGTGCACAAGGTCGCGACCGAAGTGTTCCAGGCCGGCGCGAAATCGCTGTCAACGACCTGCACGATCGGGCTTGGGCCGGTGCCGGCCGAAGTGAACACGCCCGAGGGGCCGGCGAACGACGCCTACATGGCGAACCGTCAGGGCCGCGAGATGGGCGGCAACCGTGTCCAGCTGCTCGAGCACACGGGCGCGATGCTGCGCCTGCAGGACCAGGACCGCCTGTGGGTGAAGCACATCAAGTCGGCGCTGATGGAGAACCGGTTCCGCCTCGTGCAGCAGCCGATTGCGAGCCTCGTCGGCGAGGATCTCGGCATGTTCGACGTGCTGGTGCGCATGCTGGACGAGCAGGGACAGGAAGTGCTGCCGTCGGTGTTCATACCGGCGGCCGAGCGCAATGACCTGATGAAGAACATCGACCGCTGGGTCATCGGCGCGGC
>JANNKZ010000500.1:0-1904 GCA_031396515.1 Gammaproteobacteria bacterium | reverse complement strand
CCCTGGAACGAGCGCCATGCCTATGTCCTGCCGGCAGCGAGCGGGACCCGGCGCGGTACATCGATCCGGTTCCGGCTTTCGAAGGAATTCCACGTGTCGCCTTTCATGCCGATGGATGTCGCGTACGACTGGCGATTCTCGGAGCCGGGCGCAGGGCTCGCAGTCCACATGGAGAACTGGCGAGGGGGCGCCAGGACCTTCGACGCTACGCTCGCCCTGCGGCGCCGTGAGATCACCGGTGCGAGTCTCGCCTCCGCCCTCGCTTCCCAGCCCTTCGCCGCGTGGCAAGTGCTGGGCCGGATTTACTGGCAGGCGCTCAGGCTGGCGGCCAAGCGTGTGCCGTTCTTTGCCCATCCCGGCACCAGCAAACAAGGGGAACCGACTTGAACGACACGACGCTGATCGAGCGTTCCGCCACTTCCCGGCGTCCGTACTCCTTGGGATCGCTCGCCCGGCACCTGGTGCACGCCCGACTCACGTCGCTCGAACAGGGTCGCCTGCGGCTCCACGAGAACGGCGAACGCCATGCATTCGGTCGCGGCAACGACGGACCCGAGGCTTCGCTGACCGTGCTGGATCCCGCCTTTTACAATGAACTCGCTTTTGGCGGCTCGATCGGTGCCGGGGAATCCTACCTGCTCGGCCATTGGCGGAGCGACGATCTCACGGCACTGATGCGCTTGATGCTCCGGAACCGCCGGGCGCTCGACGCGATGGAAACGGGCTTCAACGGCATTGCCACCCCGCTGCGCCGCCTCGCGCACTGGCTGCACCGCAACACGCGCGCCGGCAGCCGACGCAACATCTCCGCGCATTACGACCTCGGCAACGAGCTGTTCGGGCTCTTCCTCGACGAGACCCTGATGTATTCCTGCGCCTACTTCGAGCGGCCGGACATGACCCTCGGAGAAGCCTCGACGGCCAAGCTGGACCGCATCTGTCGTTTGCTTGCGCTCGGTCCGGCCGATCACGTGCTCGAGATCGGGACCGGCTGGGGCGGCTTTGCCCTGCATGCGGCGGGTCGATTCGGCTGCCGCGTAACCACCACGACGATCTCGCCGCAACAGCACGAGCTTGCGAGCGCGCGCATCCGTGCGGCGGGACTCGCTGACCGCGTGACGCTGTTGCAGGACGACTACCGCGACCTGCGGGGCGAATACGACAAGCTGGTGTCGATCGAGATGATCGAAGCGGTGGGCCACCAGTATCTCGAGGACTACTTCCGGTGCTGCACCCAGCGCTTGCGGCCGGGCGGCCGCATGCTGCTGCAGTCCATCACCATTGCGGACCGCCACTATGCCCGCGCCCGCGACGAGGTGGACTTCATCAAGCGCTACATCTTCCCAGGCGCGTTCATTCCCTCCGTCACTGCGATCGCGCAAGCCATAACGGCAGGCAGTGACATGCGAATCGTGCACCTGGATGACATCGGGCCGCACTACGCGACGACGCTCGCGCGCTGGCGCGCCAACTTTGTCGCAAACCTGGGCGCGGTGCGTGCGCTCGGCTATCCGGAGACCTTCATCCGGATGTGGGAATACTACTTCTGCTATTGCGAAGCCGGCTTTGCCGAGCGGCTGCTCGGCGACGTGCAGTTGGTGCTCGCGCGCGAGGGCTGAGTTGCCCGGTCGCCGACGTCATTCCCACTCGATAGTGGCGGGCGGCTTCCCGGAAACGTCGTAGACGACGCGCGACACGCCCGGCACTTCGTTGACGATCCGCCGCGCGACGACGTCGAGGAAATCGTAGGGCAGCCGCGACCAGTGCGCGGTCATGAAATCGACCGTCTCGACGGCGCGCAGCGCAATGACCCAGTCATAGCGCCGGCCGTCGCCCATCACCGCGACCGAGCGCACCGGCAGGAAGATCGCCATCGCCTGGCTCACCTGGTCGTACAGGCCGTG
>JANNKZ010000123.1:0-1749 GCA_031396515.1 Gammaproteobacteria bacterium | reverse complement strand
TGGCAGCACTCCGCTATTCGCCGCGCTCATCGCCTACTTCTGGCTGAAGGACCGGCTGTCCGCGCCGAGAATCGCGGGGCTGCTGATCGGCCTGGGCGGGGTCGTCATACTGGTCTGGGATCGGACGTCGTTCGGTGACGGCGGCAGTCTCTGGGCGCCGCTCGCTGCCCTGGGAGCGAGCCTTTCCTACGGCATCGCGGCGAATTACACCAAGGTGCGGTTGCAGAACGTGCCGCCGCTCGTGAGCGCGACCGGAAGCATGGTCGCAGCGGCGCTGATCCTGCTGCCGCTGGTGGTCGCCTACTGGCCGACGGTCACGCCGAGCCTCCTGAGCTGGCTGTTCGTCATCGTGCTGGGCTTCGTCAGCACGGCGTTCGCTTACCTCCTCTATTTCCGGCTGATCTCCCGTGTCGGGCCGGCGAAGACCGTCACGGTGACGTACCTGATTCCGCTCTTCGGCATGTTGTGGGGCACGATTTTCCTCGGCGAGAAGATCACGCTGAGCATGCTGGCCGCCACTGCGGTGATTCTGCTCGGTACGACGCTCGCGAACGGCCGCTGGGGCAAGAAGATCCCGATCGCTACGCCGGCACCGGCACCGGTTTCCCCGGAAAGGGCTTGAACGTCAGGGCGATCAGGAAGGCGCCGATGCCGAGGCCGAAGGACGCTATGAAGAGCCACGAGTAGCTCGCCCGCGCCAGTTGCGCTGGGCTTGCCTCCTGGCGCTATTGGTAACAAAGTGCGCCCTTGACAGGGGGGCGCACATGCTGAATCGCCGTCGATTCTTCCAATCCTCGCTCGCCGCCGCAGTCGCGTATGCATTGCCAACGCAACGGTTGCTTGCGCTGGATCAGGCGGCTTCACAAGCCGCGGGCGGCATCGCCGCGGTCAAGCTCGACGGCTCGGCGACCGTCCTTGAACAGGCAGCGGTCGCTGAACTCAAGGCGAGCCTGCGCGGGCCGCTCCTGCTCGCCGGCGATGCGGGCTACGACTCGGCGCGCCGGATCCTGCACCCACAATTCGACAAGCACCCAGCACTCATCGTGCAGCCGACCGGCGCCGCGGATGTGCGGAACGCCGTCACTTTTGCGCGCGAGCGCGAATTGCTGCTCGCCGTGAAGTGCGGCGGCCACAGCTTCTCCGGCAAATCCACCTGCGAGGGCGGCATCCAGATCGACCTGTCGCGGTTGCGTGGCGTACGGATCGATCCGGTCGCACGCCGGGCGTACGTCGAAGGCGGCAGTTTGTTGGGAGAGCTCGATCACGAGTCGATGGCGCACGGTTTCGTGACGACGGCCGGCACCGTGTCCCACACCGGCGTCGGCGGCCTGACGCTCGGCGGCGGCTTCGGGCGCCTCGCACGGCGCTACGGGCTCACGCTCGACAACGTGAAAGCCGTGGACATCGTCACCGCGGACGGCCAGCTTCGCCATGCGAGTGCGGATGAGAATCCCGACCTGTACTGGGCGGTGCGGGGCGGCGGCGGCAACTTCGGCATCGTGACGGGCTTCGAGTTTGGCCTGCACCCGATGCAGCGGCAGATCATCGGCGGCGACCTGGTCTTTCCGATCGAGCGGGCGCGCGAACTGCTCGAGTTCTACGGCGAGTTCGCCAACAGCGCGCCCGAAGAGCTGTATGTCGACGCCTACATGAACTCACCCATGGGCGAAAAACCCGGCACGTTCGCGATCCAGACGACCTATTCCGGGCCGGCCGCCGATGCCGAGCGCGTGCTGGCGCCATTGCGGA
>JANNKZ010000477.1:0-1682 GCA_031396515.1 Gammaproteobacteria bacterium | reverse complement strand
CTGGTTGCCGGGTCCATGGCCCTGGCCGCCGTGCTCGCTGCGGCGCAGACCGCGGCCGATGCCACGATCCCGCGCGTGCCGGATCCTCCGCCTGCCGCCGACCTCAAGGAACTGCCGGGCGACCTGCGCGCCGCTGCCGTGCCGGGTCCTTCGAATCTCGGGGAATTCGTCCGTGATCCCACCATGGCGCGCGCCCTCGGCAAGGCGCTGTTCTGGGACATGCAGGTCGGTAGCGACGGCGTGCAGGCCTGCGCGACCTGCCATTTCCGCGCTGGCTCGGATCCGCGCTCGCGCAACCAGATCAGTCCCGGGCTCAAGCACATGCCGGAACCCGATCTCGCCTACACCACGGGCGGCGGGCCCAATCACCAGCTCACGGCCTTCGATTTTCCGCTCAGTCGCCTGGCAACGCCGGGCCTCCGCGGAGCCCTGGATTCAGCCACGGACAGCAACGATGTCGTCTCGTCGCAGGGCATTCGTCACCCTGCGAGTGTCGTCGATCCGCTGGGCTTTCAGGTGGGCGGCGTCAACACGCGCCGGGTCGAGCCCCGCAACACGCCGACAGTGATCAATGCGGTGTTCAACCACCGGCAGTTCTGGGACGGGCGAGCCGAAAACGTTTTCAACGGCGTCAATCACCTCGGCGATCGTGACCCTGCCGCCAGGGTCTTCCGGGCGGACGATCCGGCGCGACCGCTCGAGGTGCGCGTCGCCTTGCTGAACTCCAGCCTCGCGTCCCAGGCAGTGGCGCCGATCGTCAGCGACATCGAGATGTCTGCGCCGGGTCGCACGGCGCAGGAAGTCGGGCGTGAGCTCGCCGAGGGGCAGCGCAAGCAGGGAAAGAAGGTCGCCGCGATCCGGCCGCTGGCTAAGCAGCTGGTCGCGGCGACCGACAGCGTGCTGGGAGCGACGAGCCGCTGGCCGCAGAACGGCCTGGCATTCAACCGCTATGACCAGATGATCAAGACCGCCTTCCATGAGCGGTGGTGGCGGTCGAGCCAGATCATTCGCGTGAATGCGGACGGAACGAAGACGCTGGTGGCGAAGAACAAGGGCGAGTGCACGACCAGCAACTGCAGCGCGAACGAGTATTCGCTGATGCAGTACAACTTTGCGCTGTTCTTCGGCATCGCAGTGCAGATGTACGAGACGACGCTGATCTCCGACGACACGCCGTGGGACCGCTTCCGCCGGCAGCACGCGACCGCAACCGATCCGGCGCTGAACCCGTGGAGCAACCTCGACCCGGAGCACATCAGCCGTCTCGCGCTGTTCGGCGCGCATCTGTTCAACGATCGCACGCGGAGCGCGACCAACATCCGCTGCTCGAACTGTCATGAGCAGGCCGAGCTGACGGATGCCTCCGCCCGGCGGATCGCGGCCCTCGGAACCATGCGCAACCGCGACGGCAACATCATCGACCGGGGCTTCAACAACATCGGCCTGCGGCCGACCGCGGAGGATCTCGGCGTCGGCGGCCGTGACCCATTTGGTCCGCTGTCGCACACCCGGCGCGTCTTCCCCGGCGATTTCCCGCCGACTTTTGGCGTGCCCGTGGCGCCCGTGACCAAAGGCATCGGCGTCGAAGGCGCCTTCAAGATCCCGTCATTGCGGAACGTCGCGCTGACCGCGCCCTATTTCCACAACGGCGAAGCCCGCACGCTGCGCGAAGCGATCGAGCT
>JANNKZ010000436.1:0-3309 GCA_031396515.1 Gammaproteobacteria bacterium | reverse complement strand
GAACATGCCAGCCTGCAACGCCGATTCGCCGAACAGAGCGCCGGCGAGCCACGGATAGCCCACCATTGCAAGCGAGCCGAACAGCACCACGCAGGTGAGAGCGATCCCCACATCAGCTTTCCGCGCATGAATTGCCGGGGCGACTGCGATGATTGCGGTGCAGCCGCAGATGGCGGTGCCGGCGGCGAGGAGCTGGCGCATGCCCGTGCCGACGCCGAGGAGCCGCCCCAGCCCGAGCGCGGTGACTATCGCGACGGTCACCGCCGCCAGCACGACTGGAATCGCCGAGACGCTGACGTCGGCCAGTATGAGCAGCGTAAGTCGCAGCCCGATCAGCGCGATGCCGACGCGCAGCAGCTGCCGGCCGGCGAATTCGATTCCAGCCTCGGCCCAGGTGCCGGCGCCAACGACATTCCGCCACAGAATGCCTAATGCAATTGCGCAGAGCACCGGACTTACGGCAGAGCCCGTCAGGTACCAAAACGCCTTCGCCGCAACTGCGAGCAGGACCGCGAACAGGATTCCGGGCAGCATCCTCGAACCAGAGGACGACTCGCTCATAACGTCGCAAAAATGGGATGCGTCCCCATTTTCAACGGATCGACTGCATGAGCTCGGCGGGATCGAAGACGACGCCGTTCTTGATCGTGCGATGTACCTTGGCGAGGTTGGCGATGTCCACGAGCGGGTCGGCGTCGAGGATCACGAGGTCGGCGATCTGGCCTTCAGCGACCGCGCCGACGCGCCCTTCCAGCCGCAGCGTTTCCGCGGCATTGGTCGTGGCGCTGCGCAGGACCTCGAGCGGCGACAGGCCGGCCTGGCGCATCAGCTGCATCTCGCGATGAATCGACGGCCCGTGCAGCGTGCCGATATTCCCCGCATCCGTGCCCATGACGATCTTGACGCCGGCCTCGGCGAGGCGGCGCAGATTGTCCAGCCCGATCTGTGACGGCGCCACCTTCGGCGGTTCCGCCATCAGCTTGCGGATCCGATCCGGCAATTTGTCCGCGGCAATCTCGCCAAGATCGTCCATCGCGGCGAGGATCTCCGGATCCGCGCGCTCCAGTTCCTCCGGCGTCGCTTTCCAGGTCCCGGAGAGCGCAAGCGGATAGCCCATCATCACGAAAAGCGTCGGGCAGTAGATCACGTCATTCGTCAACGCGAGCTCGAAAAATTCCGTGTCCACGGGCTGATCGAACACCGAATGCACTAATAAATCCGCGCCCGCGCGCATCGCCGCCTTCGCCACCACGAGCTCGGTGGCGTGCACGGCGAGCTTGAGACCGGCCGCATGCGCCGCATCGCCCGCGGCTTTCACGATCGCCTCCTGCGCGGCGTGGTCGTCGCCCTCCTGATGGATGAACCACACCTTGATGTAATCGGGCTTGTGCGGCAGTTGCCGCGCGACCAGCGCGCGCGCCGCCTCGGGGGAATCGATGCGGATGATCGGCGGATCACCGAGATCGAGCTGCTTGCGATCGACCATCGAGATCAGCGGGCCGGCAACCGCCATGCGCGGCGCAGCGGGAGAGGCGGCCGCGCGGTCGCGCACGTCGAAATTCCAGAACGGCCCGCCGATGTCGACGACGCCGGTGACGCCGCTCGCGAGCCACACCTTGAATGTCGCGTCGAGCCGCGCCTTGTTGCGCGCGACTTCGTCGGCATACGGCACGACCGCGTTGAAATCCATCGCGTCGGGGCGCGTGTAGAGGTTGCCGGACTGGAAGAAATGCACGTGCGAATCCACGAGCCCGGGGATGACGAACTTGCCGCGACCGTCGATCACCTTCGCGCCCTGGGTCAGCTCGATCGCGGCGCGCTGCAGCACGGCCTGGATTTTGCCGCCGCTCAGGATGATCGTCGTGCCGGTCTCGCGGACCGCGTCGCCCGTGCGTTCCGGATGGATCACCGTCGCCCCGTTGATGATGACGACGCCTTCTCCGGGCGGGGCCGCCTGAACGGTCGCTGAACAAAGTACGGCCGTCAGCGCGATCAGACAGCGTGGCAGCATCGAAGCACCCCCTGGCGAGGAAACTTGGAATCCGCCCGCGCGGTCCAATCCCTCGTACCTAGGGTAATTCACACGTCGGAGGCTTTGCCATGAAAAACATGCTTGCCCTGGCGCTGATCGCGGTCGTGGCCAGCGGTTGCGCGTCCGGGCTGTCGAGGAGCCGGGGCGACCTGGTGCTGGCGCGCTACGAGCCCTACATCGGTGAGGAGATCCGCGGATTCACGGCCTTCCGCCAGCAGTCCTGGCAGCCGGTCAGCCGCACGCAGCTCATCCTGTGGACCAGCATGAATGATGCATATCTGCTCACGATCTCGAACAACTGCCCGGACCTGATGTTCTCGAACGCGATTGGCGTTTCGTCGACGGTCAGCGAGATTTCGACGTTCGAGCATGTGACGGTGCGCGGCGACCGCTGCATGATCCAGAAGATCCAGCCGATCGACATCCGCGCCTGGCGCCGCGATCGCGACGCGAACGCCGACCGGCAGGCGAGCTCCTGAATTGGGGACGCATCCCATTTTCGCGCGAAGCCCTTTGCGGGGGCGTAACGAAAATGGGATGCGTCCCCAATTAAATGGGATGCGTCCCCTTATTCAGGCCAGGTCGCGCACCTTGGATTCGCGCTCGTAGAAGCGCTTGGCCGCGGCCTTGACGAAAGCGGCGGACAGGTCAGTCACCCCCGCATCCGACTGTACGCCGGCGCGTTCCAGCAAGGGCAGGGCACCGGGACTGTGGCCGATGGCCTTCAGGTGTCCGAACGCATCCATCACGAACTGAACCGCGGCGCCATCGCTCGAGAGCTGTTTGGCCGCTTTGTTCGTCAGTACCACCGCAATCGCGTCGAGCACGACCGAGGGTGTCCCCGCCAACTGGCCATCGGCCTCGAGCGTGCCGCCCTTGACCGGTATGCCTCCGACCTTAGGCGCGATCAGCATGACGGCAGCCCCCGCTTCCATAACCGCCTTCTTGACCCTGGCGATCTCCGCCCGGTCCGATCCTTCGGCAAAAAGAATGCCGACCTTGCGGCCAACGAGCGTGTCCTTCGCGTTCCTGACGATGGACAGCGCCGGCGACAACTCCATATTGACCGGCTCGCGCCCGCCGGTCGCCTTCGGCGGCAGCGGCATCGCAAGCCCCTCCGCCACGCGCTTCGCGAGTTTCTCGTCGACGATGCGCAGCCGCGAAAGCATGCGCTTGCGAATGTGCGGCAGGCCCACCTTGGACAGCTCGAAGACGAAAGCCGAGGCGATGTGCGCCTGTTCGATCTCCGTCTGCGAACGATAGAAAAGGCGCGGCTG
>JANNKZ010000114.1:0-2368 GCA_031396515.1 Gammaproteobacteria bacterium | reverse complement strand
TTATCCGCACGGCGACAACGCGCGGCAGTTCCAGTACATGGTGCGCCACGGCATGACGCCGCTCGGCGCGATCCGCGCCGCGACCGTCGACGCGGCCGCTTCGCTCGGGCGCAGCCAGGAACTCGGCTCCATCACGCCCGGCAAGTTCGGCGACCTGGTCGCGATCGCGGGCGACCCGCTCGAGGACATCGAGCGCATGCGCCACGTCGCCGGCGTCATCAAGCAGGGCGTCCTGATCCGGATCGGAGTTTCCCGATGAATACCCGCCAGCTCGGACTGGGGATGTGCACGGCGCTCGTGGTCGGCAACACCATCGGCATGGGTATCTTCATGCAGCCGGCATCGCTCGCGCCGTTCGGCCTGAATGCGCTGACCGCCTGGCTCGCGGTCATCGTCGGCTGCACCAGTCTTGCCATCGTGTTTGCCGCGCTGGCGCGAAGATTTCCACAGGCCGAGGGGCCGTTCGACTACCTGCGCACGACGCTCGGCGAGCCGGTCGCCTTTGCCGCGATGTGGAGCTACTGGATCTCGACCGTCGTCACGCTGCCGGCGCTCGCGGTCGGCGTGGTCGGCTATTTCATCTCGGTCTTTCCCGCCGCGCAGGCAGTGCCGCCCTGGGTCCTCTCGCTTTCCTTCATCTGGCTGTTCGTCGGCGTCAACGTGCTCGGCGTCCGCAGCGGCGGACGCGTCCAGGTGATCACGTCGCTGCTGAAGATCGTTCCGCTCCTGCTCGTCATGGTGCTGGGCCCGATCGCCATCCTCGCTGAACCTGCGGTCTATACAGCGAACCTGCCCACCACGCCGGCGGTCGGGCTGCAGCCGTCGATGGCGGCCGCGGCGATCGCACTCTACGCGATGCTCGGTTTCGAGTCCGCGACCATCGCCGCCGGGCGCGCCCGGGATCCCGAGCGCACGATCCCGCGCGCGACCCTGATCGGCACGCTGGTGGTCGCGATCATCTATGTCGCGATCGTCGGCATCAGCATGTTGCTGGTGCCGCAGGCCACGCTCGCAACCTCGGACGCACCCTTCGTCACGATCACCGACAGCCTGCTCGGCGCCGGTTATGGGCGGTGGATCGCACTGTTCGTCGTCATCAGCGGTCTCGGCTGCCTGAATGGCTGGACCCTCGTGGTGGCCGAACTGGGGCGCACGCTCGCGATGAAGAAGTTGATGCCCGGGGCGATGGGCAGCATCAACCGCTTCGGCGCACCCTGGATCGGCATACTGGTCATCGGCGTCGTGGCAACTTTCATGGCGCTGATGAACTACAGCGACTCGCTGGTCGACGGTTTCACGAAGCTCACCGTGATCGTGACGGCCGCGAACATGCCGCTCTATCTCTGCGGCTCCCTCGTCGTCTTCATGCTCTGGAAGCGCGCCCCGGGCCTCGCGCCGCCTGCGCTCTGGCTCGCGGCCCTGGGCGGGCTCGCCTTCACCGCGTTCGCGTTCTTCGGCGTCGGCCTCGAGGCTTTCCTGTGGGCGTTCGGATTGTCGTTCCTAGGGCTGCCGATCTATTACCTGATGCGGAAGAAGCATCCGGCGCCGGCACGCGCCGGAGTCTAGTCAGGCCGAATCGCCGGTCGTCCTACCAGCCGCTGCCCGCCGCGGCGAGCAGCGCCGCGTAGATCGCGATGCCTTGCCGGAACTCCTTCATGCGCAGATTCTCGTTCGGTGCATGCTGGTTGTTGTCGGCATTCACGATCGGTGCGATTACGAAGGGCGTGCGCAGCACTTCGCCGATGGCGGCGATCGGCAGGCTGCCGCCCATCAGCGGCGCGATGCTGACGTTCCCCGCCGTCGCCTCGCGCATCACGGCCATGACGCGCGCGACGCCCGGTAATTTCGGATCCGACACGGCCGCCGGATAGCCGTCGTCGCCCCAGTCAAAGCGCGCGAGTGCGGGATGCACGAGGCGTTCTTCCGGCGTCGGCGGTCGTTGCAGCAGCACGAAGCCGCGTTCGCGCACGTGCGCTTCGATAGCCGTGCGTGAAGCGGAGACGCTCATGCCCGGCGTCAGGCGCAGGTCGAATCCCGCGGTCGCCTCCGGATCGATGGCGTTGCGCTGGCCGCCGGTGCCGCCGTAGACGAGCTGCGTGACGTTGAGCGCCGGGCGGAAGATCGACTCGCCGTAGGCGAGCCCGCTCTCCGAAGCGCCGATGCCGGCATTGGCGAGCATGCCCGGCGTGTCGAAGGCAGTGCGCGCGAGTGCGCGCTGTTCCGCGGTCGGCGCCGGCGCCTCGAGTCCGGCGATCGTGATGCGCCCGTCCAGTGCTCGCATCGAGGCGATCAGCGTCGCGAGCCGCGCACCCGGGTTCGGCGCAACGTTGCCGTAGTGGCCGGAGTGCAGGCTGGACGCCGGGCCGTA
>JANNKZ010000407.1:0-2470 GCA_031396515.1 Gammaproteobacteria bacterium | reverse complement strand
CGGATCGATTCGATCGTATGGCTGAGGCGCTCGAGATGTTCCGCCACATCGCGGAAATAGTCGCTCATTCCCCCGCAGACCATGGGCACGCGCGCGCCGTAGAGGGCCTTGATGCCATCCTGGAGCGGCGTTACCGCATGGCGGATCGTCATCAGTTCCTGCTTCTGCGAATACAGGTCCTGGACGTTCTCGCGCGCGGAGGTGTCGGCAAAGATGCGTTCCTCAACCGCCTCGAGCTCGGTTTCAACGGTATCCAGCACGGGAAAGTAGCGGTCCACGACGGCATCCATCAGCGCGTAGAGCACGTAGCCCGACCCGTTCTTCAAGAGCTCCGGCTCGCGCTCGCAGCGCGCGCGCACCTCGCGAAATCCCTGCTCGGCGCCGGTGCGGATCGTCAGGATGTAATTGCGGCCCGCGAAGACGTCGATCTCGCCTTGACACAGCACGCCGTCGCGCCGCTCCAGAAGGTGCATCACGGCAAAGATCGAATCGCCGTACTCGTGGACCTTTGGCCGTTGATGTCCGTGCCGCGCATCCTCGACCGCGAGCGGATGTAGGTCGAACTCCTCCTGCATCTGCTCGAGCACCTGCGGATCCCGTTCGAGCAATGCGACCCAGACGAAGCAGCCCGGCATCGCCAGGTAATGATGGATCTGCTGCGGTTCGATCTCCGCACTCCGCTTGCCGTCCTGATAAGCCACGCAGCTGATCAGCATCGATACGTTCCTTGAGACGGCGGCGCTCCGCCGCGCTCAGCCGCCCGGGCAAAGTGCCTTGCCGTGGGCCAGGTAATGGTTGATCCGGTCTTCCCATTCGCGCATGAACTGGACGTAGTACTTGGCGGTGAACGAGGCGATGAACACGTCGCCCTGCGGGCCGAGGCTGGTGTGGCTGTAGCAGACGTCCGCTTCGCAACAGCCGTCGCCGGCGTCGCGCACCTGGATCGTCAGCTTGCAGGCCGTGACGCCGGGCGTGACCTTGATCATCTCGACGAAGGCGACCTCGGGCTCGTGGCGCGTGATGTACCAGACCGCGTCGTGCGGTTCGGCATCCGTGACGAAGACGCAGTCCGGTTCCGCAACGCCCGAGGTGCTGTACACGACGAGCGGATGCCAGCCGTCGATCCAGTCGGCCTCGCGCACCGGGCACAACAGCGGAAACACGTTTCGCGCGGGCCGGCAGAGCCGCTGCGTGTAGGTGTGCGTGACGCGGTTGGGCTGGCGGACATTCACGGCGACGGGATTATACCGCCGGCTGCGAGGGGACCCCGAATTCCGCGGCGATCCCCGGGGACAGCAGGCGGCGCGCCAGCCACACGTAACCGACGGCCATCGCCAGCATGAGGATCGCCAGCGTGATGGCCATGGCGCGGAACGCGGACTGGAACTCGCGCGGCAGTAATTCATTGCCGGCCGCGGGCAGATCCACCAGGCTGAATCCAAGTCCGAAGGCCGCGGCCACCAGCAGGTGCAGAACAACGCTGACGATGAACATGACGATGTACAGGATGCGCGCCCAGTTGCGCCGCTGGAGGAGCGCATAGGCGCCGTAAGTCATGAACACGGAGAACGCGAGCGAGAACAGCATCGAGACGCGGAGAAATGCGGCCGGCACCGCCGCGCCGATGGCGGGCAGGATCATGTTCACGAGCACAAACTGGAGCAGCACCATCAGCACGCTGAACACGCCGAAGGCGATCATTACCCAGGCGAGCACCGTCACGAAATTCGACCGGCTGCCGCTATTCATAAACCTGCCCGTTGTGCCGCAGCCAGCCCGGTTCGTGCTCGCCCTGCGGGTCGCGATGGGTCCAGTGCACGAGGCCGCCGCGATCGTTCCATTCGTACACGCCGTTGAATGACACCGAGTCGCCTTCGCGCAGCATCTCGATGCGGGGCGCAAGGTCGATGTTGTGCGAGACTAGGAGCGTGCGGCCGGATGCGAGTTCCAGGATGAATCGCTGGTGGCGGCTGCCATCGTCGTCATCCGGCAGGGTGCGCGAGACGGTGCCCGCACCGGCCACCTGGACGCCGCTTTGCCGCGCATCGAAGGCGGCGGCAATCGCATCGTCCCGCACCGCCGATTCGACGCCGGCACCGGAATCCGCGGATGGCGCGGCCGTGTCCACGTGACGTTGCCAGAGCAGGACGGCGCCGACGGCCGCGGCCAGGATCAGGAGCTTCTTCATCTGGCGTCAAACCTGCGCGCGCAGAGCGAGCACCGCTCCCCGTGCAGCGTAGGCTGTTGGTGGCCGCCACGAAAGGGTCGGCCCGCTGGCGGGCGTTGACGCACAAGGGCAAGCCGATGCCGCAATCGGATCAGCCTGCCTCGGGCGCAGTTACCATACTCGACCAGGCGCCGGACCCGGCAGGCAGGAGATCGACGATGGATGAGAAGCAAACGCCGACCGCAGGCCGCCGCCCGAATGCGCGCGAGGCCAAGCGGGCCGTGCGCGCAGCGCATGCGAGCC
>JANNKZ010000406.1:0-6938 GCA_031396515.1 Gammaproteobacteria bacterium | reverse complement strand
AACACCTTGAATTCGAGGCCGTCGAGCGTCACCGCCTCGCCGCGCCTCGGCAGCCGGCCGAACTGCTGCATCACGACGCCGCCGATGGTGTCGTATTCCTCATCGCTGAAGCGGGTCGAAAAGTACTGGTTGAACTCCTGGACGCGGGTCAGCGCCTGCACCGTGAACTGGCGCTCGCCCTCGCGGCGGATGGTCTGGTCCTCGTCGGTGTCGAATTCGTCGGCGATCTCGCCGACGATCTCCTCGATCACGTCCTCGATGGTCACGAGCCCCGACACGCCACCGTATTCGTCCACGACGATCGCCATGTGATTGCGGCTCGCGCGGAATTCCTTCAGGAGCACGTTCAGCCGCTTGCTCTCCGGAACGAAGGCCGCCGGGCGCAGTACTTCGCGGATGTCGAAGCCCGTGGCGCCGCCCTCCGCGTAGTAGCGCAGCAGGTCTTTCGCCAGCAGGATGCCGACGATCTGGTCGCGGTCATCGCCGATCACCGGGAAGCGCGAGTGGCCGGACTCGATCGCGGCTGGCAGCAGGCTCTTCGGCTCGGCGTCGCGCTCGAGCACGATCATCTGCGAGCGCGGCACCATGATGTCGCGCACCTGCAGGTCAGCGACGCGCAGCACGCCCTGGATCATCGCGAGCGCATCGGCGTCGATGATGCCGCCGCGCACGGATGCCCGGAGCGCCTCGACCAATTCCGCGCGATCACGCGGGCCGTCGCTCGTCAGGCGGCGCAGCCAGGTCCCTTTCTTCTTCTTGGTCGTCTTCTCAGTCGCCATAAGGGTCTCCGATGCCGAGCCGCGCAAGCAGCGCGCGCTCGCGGCCTTCCATGCGCCTGGCGTCGGCGGCGCGCACGTGGTCGAAGCCGAGCAGGTGCAGCGTGCCGTGAATGATCATGTGCGCCCAGTGCGCGGCCAGCGCCTTGCCCTGCTCGCGTGCCTCGCGCGCGACCACCGGTGCGCAGACGATGATGTCGCCGAGCTGGCTGCGTCCCGGGACGCGCGCCGCCGGAAATGACAGCACGTTGGTCGGGCCCGTCTTGCCGCGCCAACGCTCGTTCAGTGCGCGGCTCTCGCGGCTGCCGACGACGCGAATGCCAAGATCGGCGTCACGATCTCCGGCCGCGAGCCGCGCCCAGGCGCGCAGCCGCGCCGGGCCGGGCGCCCAGGGGCGGCGCGTGCGGTAGCGCAATTCGACAGCGAGCGTCACTTGTTCTCCATGCCCGGGCTGCGCTCGTAGGCCTCGACGATGCGCTGCACCAGCGGATGGCGCACGACGTCCTTCGAGGTGAAGCGCGTCATTGCGATGCCCTTCACGCCATCGAGCACCTCGAGCGCATGGCGGAGCCCCGACAGGCGATGCGCCGGCAGGTCGGACTGCGTGACGTCGCCGGTCACGACCGCGCGCGAGCCGAAGCCGATGCGGGTCAGGAACATCTTGATCTGCTCGACAGTCGTGTTCTGCGCTTCGTCGAGGATGATGAAGGCCTCGTTCAACGTGCGGCCGCGCATGAAGGCGAGCGGCGCGACTTCGATGACCGCGCGATCTATGAGCCGCGCGACGCGATCGAAGCCGATCATCTCGTAGAGCGCGTCGTACATCGGCCGCAGGTACGGATCGATCTTCTGCGACATGTCGCCGGGCAGGAAGCCGAGGCGCTCGCCGGCCTCGACCGCGGGGCGCACCAGCACGACACGGCGCACGGTCTCGCGTTGCAGCGCCTCGACCGCGCAGGCGACCGCGAGGTAAGTCTTGCCGGTGCCTGCCGGCCCGATGCCGAAGGTCAGGTCGTGGCTGCGGATGTTCTGCAGGTATTCCTGCTGCGTGGGACCGCGGCCGCGGATGCGCCCGCGCACGGTCTCGACGCCCTGGTCGTCGTCGGTCGGCGCGCCGCCCATCGCCGCTTCCTGGATCGCGAGATGCACGTCCTCGGGCGTGACCGGATGCGCGGCCGCGCGCTCGTGGAGCGCCTTCAGGATCGCCGCCGCTGCCACTGCGTTCGCGCCGAGCAGCTGGAACTGACCGGAACGCCGGCGGATTTCGACGCCGAGTCGATCCTCGAGCTGGCGCAGGTTGGCATCGAGCGGACCGCAGACCGTCGCGAGGCGCGAATTGTCCCCGGCGCCGAAATCGACGCTCGTTTCGGGAACCGCGTTCAAGCGACGAGCCGGCCGCGCAGCGAATTCGGCCTGGCCTCGGTGATCTGCACCATCGCGAACCGGTTGACGAGCGCCGGCGGCCCGACGAAGTTGACCCAGCGCATGTTTTCGGTGCGGCCCGCGAGTTCGCGCGCATTGCGGCGCGACGGCTTCTCGACCAGCACGCGCTGGATGCTGCCGACCATGGTTTCGCTGATACGCCGAGATTGCGCGTCCACCTGCGCCTGCAGCCGCTCGAGGCGCGCCTGTTTGTCTTCGCGCGTCAGTTCATCCGGCAGCGAGGCTGCCGGCGTGCCGGGGCGGCGGCTGTAGATGAAACTGAAGGATTGGTCGAAGCCGATTTCCGCGATCAGGTCGAGCGTCTGCTGGAAATCCGCCTCGGTCTCGCCGGGGAAGCCGACGATGAAGTCGGACGACAGGCTGATGTCCGGGCGCACGGCGCGGAGCCGGCGGATCTTCTGCTTGTATTCGAGGCGGGTGTAGCCGCGCTTCATCGCCGCCAGGATTCGGTCCGAACCGCTCTGCACCGGCAGGTGCAGGCAGTTCGCGAGCTTCGGCACGTCGCGATAGGCCTCAACCAGCGCGTCGGTGAACTCGACCGGATGCGAAGTCGTGAAGCGGATACGCTCGAGCTCGTCGAAGCGCGCAATGTGGCGGATCAGCGTCGCCAGGTCGCAGTCCTCACCGTTCGCCATCGGGCCGCGATACGCGTTGACATTCTGGCCGAGCAGCGTGATTTCGCTGACGCCCTGGGCGACCAGCGCGCGCACCTCGTCCACGACCTGCTCGAAGCGCCGGCTCATTTCTTCGCCGCGGGTATAGGGCACGACACAGAAGGTGCAGTACTTGCTGCAGCCCTCCATGATCGAGACGAAGGCGGTCGCGCCGTCGGCGCGCGGTTCCGGCAGCCGGTCGAACTTCTCGATCTCCGGGAAAGAGACGTCCACCTGCGGCGCGCGAGTCGCGCGCAGCGCGGAAATCATTTCCGGAAGGCGATGAATCGTCTGCGGCCCGAACACTAAATCCACGAAGCGTGCCCGCTCGAGGATGCCCTCGCCCTCCTGGCTCGCGACGCAACCGCCGACGCCGATTACGAGCGCGGGCTTGCGCTCCTTGATGATCCGAAACTTGCCGAGGTGCGAGAACACTTTCTCCTGCGCCTTTTCGCGCACGGAGCAGGTGTTCAGCAGCACGACGTCGGCCTGTTCCGGATCGTCGGTCAATTCGAGGCCATCGGAAACGCGCAAAACGTCGGCCATGCGGGCCGAGTCGTACTCGTTCATCTGGCAGCCGAAGGTCGAGATATAAAGGCGGCCGCTCATGTCCGGTAAGCGTACCGGTTTTGGCGGTAGCCTCTCAAGTTGCTGTTTTAGAACGGGATGTCGTCGTCGAAGCTTTCAGCCACACCCGCCGGCTCCGCGCGCGGGCTCGCGCTCTCGCTCCGTGCCGGCGCGCGTTCCCCGCCACCGCCACCGCCGCCAGCACCACCCCCCGCGCCGCCGCGGCCGCCGAGCATCTGCATTTCGTTTGCGATGATCTCGGTTGTGTAGCGGTCCTGGCCTTCCTTGTCCTGCCACTTGCGCGTGCGGATGCGGCCCTCGATGTAAACCTGCGAGCCCTTGCGCAGGTATTCAGCCGCGATCTCGGCCAGGCGATCGAACATCACGACGTTATGCCACTCCGTCGCTTCCTTGTTCTCGCCGGTTTGCTTGTCGCGCCACCCGTCCGTGGTCGCCAGGCTGAAGTTGACGACCGCTTTGCCGGAGGGCATGGCGCGCTGCTGCGGGTCCTTCCCCAAGTTGCCGATCAGGATGACTTTGTTGATACCGCGTGCCATGGCAATCCCCGATTCATTGTCCGAATGGGCATTGTAATCGCCGGTCGGCCGGCGGCGCATCGCAAATTTGGCGGGTGCGCAAGAAATCCAGCCGAATCAGGCGCTCCGCCGCGCCAGCGGCAACCAGGCGAACGCGGCGGCGGCGCCGGCGATGAAGATCGCCGGTCCCGCCGCCGCAGTTCCGAGCAGCGCGCCGGCCATGAGAGCGCCCGTGAAGGCGCCGGCGGACTGGCAAGTCGCAAATACGCCGAGGGCGGCTCCGCGCGATTCCTCGCCCGCGGCCTCGGTGAGCGCCGCCGGCAGCCGGGATTCGAGGAAATTGAATGCGCCGAAATAGAGCGCGAGTGCGGCGCATAGCCAGCGCAGGTCTTGCTGCGCCCAGACGAGCGCAACCAGCGCTCCCGCGAGCAGAAGGCCACCGGCCAGGCTCGCGCGGCCGTTGCGGTTGCGCTCCGACCACAGCACGAGCGGCACGGTGAGCCCGATCGACGCTGCGAACACGGCGAGATACACGAGCCAGTGATGCTCGGCCGCGATGCCGTGAATGTCGCGGAGCGCATGCGGCACGGCGATGAATGTCGCGGTCAGCGTCAGGTGCAGCATGAAGATGCCGGCGTAGTGCGGCGCGAGCGTCCGCGTCATCACGTTCCGCCACGGGCGGCGCGCAGCCTGGCGCGCCAGTGGCGCCGGCAACGCGAAGAGCACGATCGCGAGCGCCACGAGTCCGAACGCGCCGATCAGCAGGAATACGCCCGGCACGCCGATCGCCCCCGCGAGCAAGGGTCCCGCGATCAGAGAGATCACGAATGACGCACCGATACTGATGCCGATGGCGAACATCGCGCGCGTGCGCGCGGCCGGGCGCGTGAGGTCCGCGAGCAACGCCATCACCGGGCCGGAGACGGCCCCGAGGCCCTGGACGGCGCGCGCGGCGACGAGCGCCCACGCACTGCCCGCGACCGCGCCCATCGCGGAACCGAAGACGTGCAGGACGAGTCCGATGACGATCAATGGCCGGCGCCCGAAGCGGTCCGACCAGGCCCCGAATGGAATCTGCATGATCGCCTGCGTCAGGCCGTAAGCGCCGACGGCGAGGCCGGCGAGGAGTGGCGTCCCGCCCGGCAGGGAACCCGTGTGCAGGGCGAGGACCGGCAGCAGCAGGAACAGTCCCAGCAGCCGGGTCGCGTAGATCGCGGCCAGGTAGAGCACGGCACGGCGCTCGGCGGGCAGGAGTGCCGCACCAGATGGCAAGGCCACTGGAAATCCCTTTGCGGTGCCCGGAACGGGCCAGTTATTCTATCAGGCTCGCCTCATGACACAGACCATCCACATCCGCGGCGCGCGCACGCACAACCTCCGGGGGATCGACCTCGAACTGCCGCGCGACCGGCTGATTGTATTCACCGGCCTGTCGGGCTCCGGAAAATCCTCGCTCGCCTTCGACACGATCTATGCCGAAGGCCAGCGCCGCTACGTCGAGTCGCTCTCCGCCTACGCGCGGCAATTCCTGTCGATGATGGAGAAGCCGGACGTGGATTCGATCGAGGGCCTTTCGCCCGCGATCTCGATCGAGCAGAAATCCACCTCGCACAACCCGCGTTCGACGGTCGGCACGGTCACTGAGATCTACGATTACCTGCGCCTTCTTTTCGCGCGCGCCGGCATCCCGCGTTGCCCGGATCACGGACTCGATCTCTCGGCCCAGACCGTCAGCCAGATGGTGGACCAGGTGCTGGCGCTGCCCGAGGGAACCGCGCTCGCCCTGCTCGCCCCGGTCATCGCCGGCCGCAAGGGCGAACACCTGCAGGTGATCGAGGAACTGCGCGGAAAAGGCTTCGTGCGTGCGCGCGTGGACGGAAAGTACGTCGAACTCGATGCGACGCCGAAGCTCGATCCCAAGCGCAAGCACACGATCGAGGCGGTCGTGGACCGGTTCAAGGTGCGCGCCGATCTCCAGCAGCGCCTCGCCGAATCCTTTGAGACGGCATTGCGCCTCAGCGAGGGTGCAGCGCGGATCGCGTTTCTTGACGAACCCAAACGCGAGGAACTGCTGTTCTCGGACAAGTTCGCCTGCACGATCTGCGGCTATTCGCTGCCCGAGCTCGAGCCGCGGCTCTTCTCGTTCAACAATCCGCACGGCGCCTGCCCGGGCTGCGACGGCCTCGGCAACAAGCAGTTCTTCGATCCGGATCGCGTCGTCTCGCAACCGCAGCTTTCGCTCGCGACCGGCGCGGTGCGTGGATGGGACCGGCGCAACGCCTACTACTACCAGATGATCCAGGCGCTCGCGGATCACTACCGCTTCGATCCGGAGGCGCCCTACGCGAACCTTCCGCAACGCGCGCGCGACGTCTTGATGGAAGGCAGCGGCGGTGAGGAAGTCGAATTCCGCTACTTCGATTCGCGCGGCCGCACGACCCGGCGCAAGCACAAGTTCGAAGGCATCCTGCCCAACCTCGAGCGCCGCTACCAGGAGACCGAATCCATGGCCGTGCGCGAGGAACTCGCGCGCTACCTCGGCACGCGCCGCTGCCCGGAGTGCGATGGCGCGCGGCTGACGAAGGCCGCGCGCTACGTGTTCGTCGGCGGTACCTCGCTGCCGACGATTTCGGCCATGCCCGTGCGGCGCGGACTCGAGTACTTCGGGGATCTGAAGCTCGACGGCTGGCGCGCGAAGATCGCGGCCAAGATCGTCAAGGAAATTACCGACCGGCTCGGCTTCCTGGTGGACGTCGGTCTCGACTACCTGACGCTCGACCGCAGCGCCGAGACGCTCTCGGGCGGCGAGGCGCAGCGCATCCGCCTCGCGAGCCAGATCGGCTCGGGACGCGTCGGCGTCAGGTAGTCGAGGCCGACGTCCACCAGGAAGCCGAGACGATCGGTGATTTCCTTGACGATCTTGGCCGCAATCTTCGCGCGCCAGCCGTCGAGCTTCAGATCCC
>JANNKZ010000390.1:0-12439 GCA_031396515.1 Gammaproteobacteria bacterium | reverse complement strand
AGCCGCCAGGCGTAATCCTCGAGCGACGGCACGCGGATGTCGGTGCCCTCGAGCAGGCGCTGCGTGCGCGTGCAGTCGAAGCGCGTCTGCCAGTTGAAGAACTGCATGACGTCGCGCGGGATGCGCAGGTCGCGCAGAATGGTGTCGATCACCTGCTGCAGCGGCCGGTAGTTCGCCATCGACGCCGTGACGTGCCCGGGTATCAGGTCGAGCAGTTTCGGGTCGAGGCGGAAGGCCATGGTCGGCGCATGGCCGGAGCGCGCGAACAGGTTCAGCACCTCGCCGACGCGGCGCTGGCGCGGGTCGGTCAGGTGGAAGCACTGGCCGTCCTGGCCCGTCACATGCGCGAGGTGATCCATCGCCGCCGCCACGTAGTCGACCGGCACGAGGTTGATGTAGCCGCCCTCGAGCCCGATCAGCGGGAACCACGGCGGCAACGACTGCCGCAGCTTCTGGATCATCTTGAAGAAGTAGTAAGGCCCGTCGATCTTGTCGATCTGGCCGGTCTGCGAATGGCCGACGACGATGCCCGGGCGGTACACGCGCCAGGGGCGCTTGCTGCGATGCCGCACCAGCGCCTCGGAGTCGTGCTTGGTGCGGAAGTACGGATGATCGAGCCCGGTCGCCTCCTCGAACATGTTCTCGCGGAAACTTCCTTTGTAGAGCCCGGCCGCGGCGATCGAGCTCGCGAGGTGGAAGCAGCCGGCCTGCACGCTGTCGGCGAACTGCAGCGCGTGGTCGGTGCCGACGACGTTCGCCGTCTCCTGGTCCTCGCCGCTCGCCTGCAGGTCGTAGACGGCCGCGAGATGGAACAGGTGCTCGACCTTGCCGGTGAGCTTGCGCAGGTCCGCCTTCGACACGCCGAGATTCGGCTCGGCGAGGTCGCCGGCGACCGGCACCACGCGGCTTGCGCGCGCGCCCCAGAACTCCTTGAGCGCCGCGAATTTGTCCATCGACTGCGGCCGCACCAGCACATAGACGCGCTCGCCGCGCACGAGCAGGCGCTCGACGAGATAGCGGCCGATGAAGCCGGTCGCGCCGGTCACGAAGTACGACATTTGAGCTACTCTAAACCGATGCAAGGCGAAACGGAACGCATGTCCGCCGTCGATGCCGCATGGCTGCGGATGGACCGGCCGACCAACCTGATGATGATCGTCGGCGTCGTGGTGTTCGAATCCCGCGTCGATTTCCGCCGCTTCCGCGCGATCATCGCCGAGCGCTTCCTCAGGTTTTCGCGCTTCCGCTGCCGCGCCGTCGATGACGCAGTCTCGGCAAGCTGGCAGGAGGATCCGGTCTTCGACCTCGACCAGCACGTCAGCCGCATCGCACTGCCCGCGCCCGCCGGGCAGTCCGAACTCGAGACCCTGGTTTCGCGCCTCGCCGGCACCGACATCGATCGCCGCCGGCCGATGTGGCATTTCCATTTCGTCGAGAACTTCCACGGCGGCACGGCCGTGATCCTGCGCATCCACCATTGCTATGCCGACGGCACGGCGATGATCCGCGTGTTCCTGACGTTGACCGACCCGACCGCGGACGGGCCCGCCCCTGCCGACGTGCCTGACGCCGCTCCGGTCGAAGCGCCGACGGATGCGACCGCGGGCGATGACTCGCTGCCCTGGCTCGGACGCCTGAACGTTCCGGGCGCCGCGCTCGTCCAGAAAGCCTATGCGGAGGGCGCGCAGTGGCTGGCCAGGGCCGTGGACTTCACGCGCAATCCCGAGCAGGCCAACGAGATCGCAAAGCATGCGCTCGGCATCGCCGGCGAACTCGCGCGCGTCGCCATGCTCGCGGACGATCCGCCGACGCGCTTCAAGGGTCCGCTCGGCACGCGCAAGACCGCCGCATGGACCGACCCGCTGCCGCTCGCGGACGTCAAGGCAGTAGCGAAATCGCTCGGCTGCACGATCAACGACCTGCTGATGTCCACCGCCGCAGGCGCGCTCGGCAGTTACCTGCGCGCGCACGGCGAGGACACCGACGGCATGCGGATCCGCGCGACCGTGCCGGTGAACCTGCGCGATCCGCGCGAGGCCGCTGCGCTCGGCAATTATTTCGGCCTGGTGTTCCTGGAACTGCCGGTCGGGATTCGCGATCCGCTCGCACGCCTGTTCGAGGTGCACGCCGCGATGTCGTCGCTCAAGGGTTCCTACCAGCCCATGCTGACGCTCGGACTGATGGCGGCGCTCGGCATGATGCCGGGCTCGGTCCAGTCCGCTGCGATCGACCTGCTCTCGAGCAAGGCGACTGCGGTCGCGACCAACGTGCCGGGACCGACGCAGGCCATGTACCTCGCGGGCCAGCGGATCGCGCGGCTGATCTTCTGGGTGCCGCAGTCCGGCGACATCGGTCTCGGGCTCAGCATCCTCTCGTATGCCGGTCAGGTTCAGTTCGGCCTGATTGCAGACCACAAGCGCGTGCCCGATGCGCACGAGGTCACGGCGCGGTTCCAGCAGGAGTTCGAGACGTTGTTGCTTTCTGTCCTGATGGGGCCGTGGCTCGGCCAGGCCCGCTGATCTATTCGAGCTCGGCTTTCGCCTGCTCGACGTCGAGCCGCTCCATCGCATCCATTGGCTTCATCGCCGCGGCCTTGCGGTAAAGGTCGATCGCTTTCTTCTTCTGCTTGTCGCCGTGCAGCATCAGGAGCCCGTTCGCGTACTCCATGTGCGCGATAGCCGAGGCCGGATTGAGCTTGAGTGCCTGCTCGAAATGCTTCACCGACTTCGCCGCGTCGGCCCCGTAGGTCAGCTTGCCGGCGAGGGCGCCGACCTTGTCGATGATTTCGGCGTGATAAAGGCCGAGCGCGATAAAGGCGTCGGCGTGCTTCGGCTCGAGCTCGACCGCGCGCTCTAACGCCTTCGACACCTTGCCGCCGACGCCCTCGGCGAGCGCCTTCAGGATCGACACGCGCTGCGCATAACGGCCGAGCACGAAAGCCAGCAGGTACCAGGCATTGGCGTCGTCGGGCGATTTCTTTACCGCTTCGTCCGCGCGCTTCGCGGCCTCCGTCAGCAGCCTGATCGCGCGGCCGTCGTCCTCCTCCAGATAGGTCGCCGCCACCGCGGCCGACTTGCTTGCGACGTTCGCGCCGCGCGCGCCGAGCTTGGCGCCTGCGGCGATCGCGTCGGCGAAGTCGCCGCGATGGAAGGCTCGCCAGGCATCCTGCAGAGCCTCGGCGTCCTTGCCCGCGGGCCAGGGTTCGCGATCGCCCGCGTGCAGGCGCTCCCAGGCTTTCTTCAAGGCATCGCCGTCGTAGCGATAGGGTTTCTGTTCGTACGGAAAACGGAGCGGCTTCGCGGCGGCCATCATGAACTCCTGATCAGAACGCGGTATTCTCTGGCGCGGCCGGCGGACATCGGCGGGCACCAAGGAGAGGATCATGGCGGCGAAGAAAAAGGGCAAGCTCGGCGGCGGCGGCGCAGCAAACGCGCCGAAAGATGGGGACAACCTCCTCTACTCGGCCCAGCAGATCTGGCAAGCGGGGCTCGGCGCCCTGTCGCGCGCACAGGCCGGCGCACCGAAAGTCTTCGAGGACCTTATGAAGGAAGGCTCGAAGCTCCAGGGCGGCGCGCTCGACGCCGCGCAGAAAGTCGTCATGCAGGCATTCCAGGGCGCGCAGAAATCCGTCAACCAGCGCGTGGACACGGTCAAGGCGCAGGCCGGCGAGACCTGGGACAACCTCGAGAAAATCTTCCAGACGCGCGTGCAGCGCGCGATGCACCAGCTCGGCATGCCGACCGCCGAGGAAATTACCGCGTTGTCGCGCAAGGTCGCGGAGTTGTCGGCCAGCGTCGAGCGGCTCGCCGCGGGCGCTCCGAAGGCGCCGCCGCGTTCGCGCAGGAAGAGCTGATCCCGCACGGATGAGGCGTTTGACCGGATGCTGACGCTACAGACGGCCACGCGTCCGCGCCGGAGCGGCCGCATCGGCATCGCGCTCGCCGGCGGCGGGCCGCTCGGCGCTTTCTATGAACTCGGCGCGCTCCAGGCGCTCACCGAGTGCATCAACGGATTCGATCCCTGCGACCTGCACGCCTATGCGGGCGTCAGCTCCGGCTCGATGCTGGCTGCGGGCCTCGCAAATGGCCTGCGCCCCGTGGACATCGGGCGCCTCGTCATCACGAACGGCAGGCCCGACGCCGCGCACCCCGGCCTCTTCCTGCATCCGGCTTTCGGCGAGTACGCGCGCCGGCTCGCGCGGCTGCCGCGGCTGTCCGCCGACGCGCTCGCGCAGTTCGTGCGCGCGCCATTTGGCCAGGGCATCGCCGCGATGATCGGTCCGCTCGCGGCGGCCATGCCGGCCGGCATCCTCGACAGCGCGCCGTTCGAGCGCTATCTCGCCCGGCTCTACGGCGGCGGCGGACGCAGCAACGATTTTCGCCGCCTCGCGCGGCGGCTGTTCATCGTCGCGACCAATTTGAACACCGGTGAGCCGGCGTTGTTTGGCGAGGCAGGTTTCGACCACGTGCCGATCTCGCGCGCGGTGCAGGCGAGCACGGCACTGCCGGGCCTCTACGCGCCGGTCGAGATCGACGGCGAGTCGTACGCGGACGGCGCGCTGCTGCGGACCATGCATGCCTCGGTCGTGCTCGCGGCGGGCGTGGACTTGCTGTTCTGCATCAATCCACTGGTTCCCTTCGACGCGAGCGCGGGGGGCGACGGCCCGCGCGAGATCGAGCTCGCGCGCCACGGGCTGCCGATCGTGCTGGGCCAGACTTTCCGCGCGTTGATCCGCTCGCGCATGCAGGTCGGCATGTCGGGCTATCGCGCGCGCTACCCGCGCGCGGAGATCGCGTTGTTCGAACCCGACCGCGGCGACCGCCGGATGTTCTTCGCGAACGTGTTCCGCTACGCGGACCGGCGCGAGCTCGTCGACCACGCCTTCGACCGCACGCGCCGCGAACTGCGGCTGCGCGCGGCGGAATTCGCGCCGATGCTCGAGCGCCACGGCCTGGCGCTCGACCGCGAGGCGCTCGCGGATCCTTCCCGCAGCTTCCAGGCCGCGCTCGAACGGCAGCGGCGGCTGGACGAGCGGGTGACGGAAGATCTCGGCGCGGCGCTCGACCGCCTGGAGCGGCTGCTCGCCTGAGCCCGGACCGCGTTCAGTCGAATGGGTGCTTCGAGATGATCGTCTGCTCGCGATCGGGGCCGGTCGAGACAATCGTGACCGGCACGCCACAGACCTCGGCGAGGCGCGCGAGGTAATCGCGCGCGGCTGCCGGCAACTCATCGAGCGCGCGCCGCCCGACGGTCGTTTCCTGCCAGCCCGGCATTTCCTGGTACACGGGTGTCTCGCCCTCGTAGCCGGTGCAGATCTTCACGCGCGGCAGGCCGTCCAGCACGTCGAGCTTGGTCACGCAGAGCGTCGAAATGCCGTTGTTGAGGATCGAACGGCGCATCGCCACCGCGTCGAACCTGCGGGGGGGGCGCGGCCGGCCGGTCACCGCACCGAACTCCTGGCCGACGCGCGACAGGTGCCGTCCGGTCTCGTCGTCGAGCTCCGTCGGGAACGGCCCGGCGCCGACGCGCGTCGTGTATGCCTTGACGATGCCGAGCACGGCGTCGATGTCGCGCGGTCCGAGGCCCGTGCCGACCGAGGCGTAGCCGGCGACCGTATTGGAAGAAGTCACGAACGGGTAAGTGCCATGGTCCACGTCGAGCAGCGTGCCCTGCGCGCCCTCGAACAGCAGGTTGCCGCCGGACGCGCGCAGGTCGTGCAAGGACTGCGCGACGTCGCCGATCAGCGGGCGGATCCTCGCGGCCTGCGTCAGGCATTCGTCGAGCGTCGCGCGAAAATCGACCGGGGAATCCTGCAAGTGCTTTTCCAGCACGAAGTTGTGCCATTCGAGGAGTTCGCGCAGCCGCGATTCGAAGTGCGCCGGCGACAACAGGTCGCCCACGCGCACCGCGCGGCGCGCGACTTTGTCCTCGTAGGCCGGACCGACACCGCGCCCGGTCGTGCCGATCTTGCGCTCGCCGGAGGCGCGCTCGCGCGCGCGGTCGATCGCCGCGTGCGAGGGCAGCACCAGCGGGCATTGCGGGCTGACCTGGATCCGTTCGAGTGCCGGCACGCCGCGCGCCGCCAGCATGTCCGCTTCCTTCAGGAGCGCTTCGAGCGACACGACCACGCCGTTGCCGATGAAGCAGCGCACGCCGTCGCGCAGCACGCCCGAGGGAATCAGCGACAGGATTGTCTTTTCGCCGCCGATGACCAGCGTATGGCCCGCGTTGTGACCGCCCTGGAAGCGCGCGACACCGGCGACGCGCTCGGTCAGCAGGTCGACGACCTTGCCCTTGCCCTCGTCGCCCCATTGGGCGCCGACCACGACAACGACTTTGCCCGGGCGCATTGCTTCAGGACCGGGCGAGCCAGAGCACGGCGAGACCGGCAAGCAGGCTGACGGCGCCGGCGACGCGAAGCGCCGCGTCGCTCGACGTCGCGACTGCGGCGAGCAGGCGCCGGACGCCCGCCGGGCTCAGGAACGGCAGCAGGCCTTCGATCACCAGCAGCAGCCCGAGCGCAGCCGCCAAGTCGGGCCAGGCAATGTCCATGGGAGACTCAGCGGCCGGACTTCTTCAGGTACTTGAAGAACTCGCCTTCCGGCGCGATCACCAACAAGTCGTTCGGCTGGCCGAGCGAATTGCGGTACGCCTGCAGGCTGCGATGGAAGGAATAGAACTCCGGATAGCGCTGGTAGGCGCGCGCATAGGTCTCGGCTGACTTCGCGTCGCCCTCGCCGCGGATCTTTTCGGCGTCGCGGTTGCCGACGGCGAGGATCTGGATGCGCTCGCGTTCCGCCTCGGCGCGGATGCGCTGGGCATTTTCGTCGCCCTCGGCGCGCAGCTGCGAAGCCACCCGCAGGAAGTCCTGGCGCATGCGGTTGAATACCGATTCCGAGACCTCGTCCGGCAGGTCGATGCGCTTGACGCGAACGTCCACGAGCGTCAGCCCGAACTCCACGACTGAGTCGCTGCCACCCTCGAGGATCTCAGCGATGAACTCGATGCGCTCGGCCGCGACCACGCGCTGCATCGTGCGCTTGGCGATGACGCCCTTGAGGCCGTTCTTGACGATTTCCGCGAGGCGCGCCGCCGCGACTTCCTCGTCGCCGCCGGTCGCCTGGTAGTACCGGCCGACGTCCGTCACGCGCCACTTGATGAAGAAGTCCACGTTGAGCCGCTTGCCCTCGCTCGTGAGGAACTGCTCGGCCGGGTAATTGCGTGTCAGCACGCGGCGGTCGAACTTCCGCACCGTGTTGACGACGGGCACCATGACGTGCAGCCCCGGCTCGTAGTCAGCCTTGACGATCTCGCCGAAGCGGAACTTGATCGCGTATTCGGTCTCGTTGACCTGGAACAGCAGGCTGCTCCCAAGCCAGGCGACGACCACGAGCACCACAAGGGCCGGCAACAGGCGGCGCATCACGACCGCTCCCGGCGGGCACGCGGATCAGCCGATTCCACCGCCGTGCCGTCTTCATTCCGGATCATCGGCGGCGTCTCGACCGGCGGACGCGGCTGGCTGCGCTGCTCGATCAGCTTATCGAGCGGCAGGTAGATCATGTTGCCGCTGCCGTCGGTGTCCACCAGCACCTTGGTCGAGGAAGCGAGCACCTTTTCGATGGTCTCGATGTAGAGGCGCTCGCGCGTGACGCCCGGCGCCCGCTCGTATTCCTGCGCGAGCGCAAGGAACCGCGAAGTCTCGCCTTCCGCTTCGGCGATGACCCGTGCCTTGTGGGCCTCGGCCTCCTCGACCACGCTGACCGCGCGGCCGCGCGCTTTCGGCACGATGTCGCTGGCATAGGTCTGGGCGTTGGAACTCGCCCGGATCTTGTCCTCGCGCGCCTTGGTCGCATCGGCCTGGGCGGGCGCGACCTGGTCCGGAACCATGACTTCCTGCAGGTTGACGCTGATGATTTCGATACCGGTGTTGTAGGCGGCAATCGTGCGCTGGATGAGGTCCTTGGTCTTCCGGCTGATATCCGTGCGGCCGGTCTCCAGCACGACGCTGAGGTTGCTCTGGCCGATGACTTCCCGGATCGCGCTTTCGCTGACCTCGCCGAGCGTCTCCTCGGGATCGCGTACGCTGAAGGTGAACTTGACCGGGTCGGCACGCCGGTATTGCACCGAGAGCTTGATGTCCACAAGCGCTTCGTCCAGCGTCAGCATGCGCGGCGCGGTCGGGAAACTCGCGATCTCGGTGACGTTGACCACCGTGCGCCGGTCGATCGGCCACGGCAATTTCCAGTTCAGGCCGGCGCCGGTCGTCAACTCATATTTGCCGAAGCGCGTGATGACCGAGCGCTCGGACGCGTCGTTCTGGTAGAACCCGGTGATCGCCCACACCACGAGGAGGCCGGCGACGACATAGCCGATGCCGAAGGCGCGATCGCGGCCGTCGCCGCTGCCGCCGACCGGGCGCGGCCCGCCGCCGAACATCGCGCGCAGTTTCTTCTGGAGACGCCGCAGCACCTCGTCGAGGTCGGGCGGGCCCTGGTCGGGCTTGCGCTTCCAGGGATTCTCGTTCTTGCCAGGATCATTCCAGGCCATAGGTGCGCTCGCCGGTGAGTGACGGGATCATGCCGCAGAACTCGCGGCGTCGCGCCCAAATTCTACGAAGCCTGCGGCGGGCAGACAAGGAGACACGCAGGCGTCGAAATCGAGGCCCGCGGCGCGGCACAAGGCCTCGAGATGCCGCGCCGACGTCTCGACCTCGAGCCGGGAGCCGCCGTCCTCGACGGGCGACTCTTCGCGCACGAGGCCCTGCTCGTAAAGCTGCGCCCGCAGCCGGCCCTGCGACGGCGGCAGGCGGATCACGAAGCGCGCCGCAAGCTGGCCGAAGATTTCCTGCAGGGATTCTCGCAGCAGTCCAAGCCCCGTGCCGGTCGCGGCCGACAGCCAGGTTGCGCCCGTGCGGCCCTCGGCATCGCGTGAGCGCTCGGGGGCACGGCCGAGCCGGTCGATCTTGTTGTACACGCGAAGCTGGGGAATGGCGCCCGCGCCGATGCCCTCGAGCACCTCGTCCACCTGCGCGATGCGCTGTTCGCGCTCGGGATCGGAAGCGTCGATCACGTGCAGCAGCAAGTCAGCGTCGCGTGCCTCGATCAGCGTCGAGCGAAAGGCGGCTACCAGTTCGTGCGGCAGGTCGCGCACGAATCCCACCGTGTCGGCGACGACGATGTCCGGCGTGTGCGGCAGGCGCAGGCGGCGCACGGTCGGGTCGAGCGTCGCGAACAGCTGGTCAGCGACATAGGCATCGCTGCCCGTGAGCGCGCGAAACAGCGTGGACTTGCCGGCGTTCGTGTAGCCGACGAGCGCGACCGACGGCACCGGCACGCGCTTGCGCACGCTCCTGCCGGTGTCGCGCTGGCGCGCGAGCTTCTCGAGCCGCGCGGCGAGCGTCTTGATGCGCTTGCCGATCAGGCGGCGGTCGGTTTCCAGCTGGGTCTCGCCGGGACCGCGGAGACCAATGCCGCCCTTCTGGCGCTCAAGATGGGTCCAGCCGCGCACCAGGCGCGTGGAAAGGTGGCGCAACTGCGCGAGTTCGACTTCGAGCTGGCCCTCGGCGCTTTTGGCGCGCTGCGCGAAGATGTCGAGGATCAGGCCCGCCCGGTCGAGCACGCGCCGGCCAGTCAGTTTCTCGAGATTGCGCTCCTGGCTCGGCGACAGCGCGTGATCCACCAGCACGAGATCGGCGGCCTGCGCTTCGGCGGCGACCCGGACCTCTTCGGCCTTGCCGCTGCCGACGAAGAAGCGCGGATCGGGCTTGCGCCGCGATCCCGTAACGGTCGCGACCGGCAACGCGCCCGCCGAGCGCGCGAGCGCGTCGAACTCGGCCAGCTCGTCGCTGGGAAGCGGCGAGCCGAGACCGATCCGGACAAGTACGGCGCGTTCGCCCCGGTCAGGCCTTTCGATCAAGCGGTCACGCGGGGAACCGGCTCAAGTGGACTCGGGCTCCTTGACGCCTTCTTCTTCCGCGCCCTCGGCCGACGGCAGGCGCACGTTGCGTGCGGGCACCACGGTCGAAATGGCGTGTTTGTAGACCATCTGGCTGACGGAATTCTTCAGCAGCACGACGAACTGGTCGAAAGAGTCGACCTGCCCCTGGAGTTTGATGCCGTTGACCAGATAGATCGAAACGGGCACGCGCTCCTTGCGCAGGGCATTCAGGAAGGGATCCTGCAGTGATTGGCCTCTGGCCATGTTATCTCCTTGTTTTTTCTAGTACTTTCGTGCCGCTCTACGAGGGCTCGGCGGCTCAAACAGTCCGGGCGCGGGCGAAAACGGAACGCGCAGGGCGTCGCCCGCAAGCAGCGAGTCTAGCACCCCCGACGCGTGAATCTCAGTGCGCGTGGAGCCAGTTTTCGACGCGTTCGGCGAGCCGGCGAGGCGTGTCCCGCTCGCTTGGATCGAACCACTCGGCATCCGGTTCCGCACGGAGCCAGGTGAGTTGCCGCCGGGCCAGCTGGCGGGTCGCGATGACCGCCTTTTCGACCGCGGATTCGAGCGGCTCGCGGCCCTCGAGATGGGCCCAGAGCTGCCGGTAGCCGATCAGGCGCATGGACGGCTTCGACGCGTCGAGGTCGCCGCGCGCCCGAAGCCCTTGTGCTTCTGCCAGCAAGCCGCGGCGCATCATGTCCTGGAACCGGAGCGCCAGGCGCTCGTATAGCGCTGCGCGATCGGCGGGCGCCAGCACGATCCTGAGGTCTTCCGCCCGCGCCGCGCCGCGCAGGTCCTGCCGCTGCTGCTCCGAGATCGGACGGCCGGACAACTCGATCACCTCGAGGGCGCGCTGGATGCGCTGACGATCGCCCGGCCGGATGCGGCGCGCGGCCTCGGGATCGCGCGCGGCAAGCTCGGCGTGCAAGGCCGGCCAGCCCTCCACTGCGGCACGCGCTTCGATCCGCGCGCGCAGGTTGGCATCGGCCGCCGGCAGTGGCGCGAGCCCCGACTGCCAGGCACGGAAATAGAGCATCGTGCCGCCGGCGAAGAGCGGGTAACGCCCGCGCCCCGCCATGCCCGCGGTCGCTGCGCCGGCATCCGCGACGAAGCGTGCGGCAGAGTAACTCTCCGCGGGATCGATCAGGTCGATCAAGTGGTGCGGCGCGCGCGCGCGCACGTCGGGCGGCGGCTTGGCCGTGCCGATGTCCATGCCGCGGAAAACCATCGCGGCATCCACGCTCACGATCTCGAGCGGCAGGCGCGCGGCGAGTTCGACGGCGATGTCGGTCTTGCCCGCGCCGGTCGGTCCCATCAGCAGGATCGCAGGCGCGCGCGCCATCAACGCCCGCGCAGGAACAGGCGGTCGAGCTCGGCGAGGGTCACGCGCGTCCAGGTCGGGCGGCCGTGGCTGCACTGGCCCGAGCGCTCGGTCCGCTCCATGTCGCGCAACAGCGCATTCATCTCCGGCACGGTGAGCTCGCGGTGCGCGCGCACGGCGCTGCGGCAGGCGATGTTCGCGAGCAATTCGTTCTGGCGTTCGGCGATCCGGTGAGTGGCGCCTTCCTGGCCGAGATCGGCGAGCGCATCGCGAAGCACCGCGGCAACGTCCTGGCCGGCGAGCACCGCCGGCACCTCTCGGATCGCGAGCGTCGTCGGTCCGATTCGGTCGACGACGAGCCCTGCGGCGGCGAGTTCGTCCTGGTGTTCTGCGGCGAGTGCGGCATCGGCGGCACTCGTCTCGACTGTCGCCGGCACGAGCAAGACCTGGCGCGCACCGCCGCCGGCATCGAGCGCCGTCTTCAGCCGCTCGTAGATCACACGCTCGTGTGCCGCATGCATGTCGACGAGCGCCATGCCCTCGGCGGTCTGCGTGACGATGTAGATGCCATGGATCTGCGCGACCGCCTGGCCGAGCGGCGCATCGGCGGACGGCGCTTCCGAAATTGCGGCGCCGTTCGCAGCCGCCGGCATCGCATACACCGCCCAGGGCTCGCCAAGTGGCAGGCCGGCGCTGAAGCGCGGCGGCTCCCCGCCGATCAGCGCCTGTGGCAGGACCGGCGGCGCCGCGCCCGGCTCCGCGCCCGCGACGGCGAGCGCCCGCTCAACCGAGCGGAACAGGAAGTCATGGACGCCGCGCCCGTCGCGAAATCGCACCTCGAGCTTCTGCGGATGCGCATTCACGTCCACTTGCGCCGGGTCGAGCGTCAGGTACAGGAGCCAGGCCGGGTGGCGCCCTCCGTGGCTCACGTCGCGATAACCGAGGCGCGCCGCACTCGTCAGCAGCCGGTCCCGGACCATGCGTCCGTTGACGTACAGGAACTGGCGGTCGGGCTGGGCGCGCGACTGCGACGGCAAGCCGATCCAGCCCTCGAGCGCGAGTCCCGCCCGGGCATGCGCGAGATGGCGCGAATGCAGGATGAAGTCCTCGCCGACGAGGCGCGCGATGCGCGCCTCGCGCTCGCGACGGTCGCCGGCCGCGGGCAGCGCGAACTGCTCG
>JANNKZ010000365.1:0-4744 GCA_031396515.1 Gammaproteobacteria bacterium | reverse complement strand
CCTGACCGCGCGCCGGCGCATCGAGGAGATGGCCGAGCGCGACAGCCTGACGGGCATGTTGAACCTCAGGACCTTCAAGGCGATCCTGCAACGCGAGCACAAGCTGCGCGCACGCGGCGCGCAGGGCAGCTATGCGGTGCTGGTGGTCGACGTCGACAAGCTGAAGGAGCTGAACGACGAGCATGGACACCAGGCCGGCAACCGCGCGCTAACGACCGTGTCCGGCGCCGTGCAGCGCGCGATCCGCACGACCGACATGGCCGCACGCTACGGCGGCGACGAGTTCGTCGTGTTCCTGCCGGGCGCGACGCCGGAAGTGGCCGAGACCGTCGCGCAACGCATCCGCAACAACGTCTATCGCAGCCTGTTCCCGGTCGGCGAGCGGCTGCAGCGCATGACCGTCAGCGTCGGCACCGCGAGCTATCCGCGCGACGGCGCGCAGGAGGACGATATCGTCGCCGCGGCCGACCAGCGCATGCGCCGGGATCGCGAGCTCCGCAAGAGCGTCACCCCGCCGGAAGGCAGCCAGGGCCGGGCGGGCTGACTCCGGCGACCATGCAAAGACAGGCGCGCGGCTACATGCAGGGATTCGAGTCCGCCGCGAGCGCGGCGGCGCTCTGGCGCGCGCTGACCGATCCGGCGATGCTGTCGCTGTGGTACGCGACCGAGGCGGAGGTCGAGCCGAGGGTCGGCGGCCGCTACACCGTGGTCACGCGCCTGTTCGGCAAGCGCGACGCCAACATCGAGCGATTCGAGCCCGATTCGCGGCTGCAACTGCTGTTCGCGCCGAACCCCGAATGGCCGTCGCTGTCCGACAGCGCGCTGGTCGAGGACTTCATCATCGACGAACGAAAGGGGCAGAGGATGCTGCGCGTGCTGGGTTCGGGAATTCCGGCGGGGGAGGAATGGGGGAGCACGCTCGTGCGGCTGCGCACCGGCTGGGCGCTCGCCTTCGCGCAACTGCAGTTGCGGCTGAAGGACGGTTCGATTACGGAGCCCGCGGCATGAGGCGGGTTCTCGCCGCCATTCTCGGTTCCGTCCTCGCGCTGTCGGCGCAGGCCGCCGTGATCGTGCTGACCGGCGGGACGGTCATCGACGGTTACGGCAATCCGCCGATCGCGAACGGCGTGGTGGTCATCGATGGCGAACGGATCCTGGCCGTCGGCGGCCGCGAAGTGGTCGCCGTCCCGGATGGCGCCGAAATCATTTCGACCGAGGGCATGACCGTGCTCCCGGGGCTCTGGGACATGCAGGTGCAGCTCATGCGCCTCGGCCACGGCAATCACGCGCGCTGGAACGAAACCTACGGGCCGCTCGCCGAGCGGGTCGTGATGCCGATCGCGGCGCGCCAGCTGCTGCAGTCCGGGGTCACGAGCGCGCGCGACGTCGCGGCGCCGCTCGAAGCCGCGATCAACGTGCGAGCGCGGGTCCGCGAGCACCTGATTCCCGGGCCGACGCTTTACGTATCGGGCCCGGTGCTGCGGAAGCTAGTCCCGCCGGGCACCGAAACCTGGCAGTGGGCCGTGGACGGCGCTGCCGACGCGACCGCCAAGGTGCAGCACCTCGACGACGCCGGGGTGGACTACCTGCTGCTCGCCGAAGTGGACATGTGGACTCCCGAAGAACTGTCGGCCGCCGTGTCCGAGGCGCGGCTGCGCGGCCTGCCCGTGCATGCCTATGCCGATCGCCCGGCCGACGTGGAACGCGGCGTCCTGGAGCAGTTCGACGGGTTTCTCGGCACGAACATGGGCGTCGGCAATTTTCCGGACAACGTGATCCTGTCGCTGCAACAGCGGCTGATGTCGGCAGCGGCGCGGCCGCTCGCCTGGACGCCCGCGATTTCGGCGTTGCTCAACCTCGAATCCCTGCGCGGCAATGCGGAGCCGCTCGACGACCCGCGCACGACCGATGCACTGCCGCCACTGGTCGCCGCCGACGTCGTGGGCTCGCTCAGGAACCTCGACGGCGTGGACGGCTTCGAGATGCCAGCGGCCAAGTCCCAGTCGCTGTGCGCGAAGCTGCGCCAGCTCCAGGAAGCGCGCGTGACGCTGTTGGTCGGCTCCGACGCCGGCGCCCCGGGACACCTGCATTCGCGCGCGACCTGGCAGGAGATCGACTTCTGGGTGCGGCAGTGCGGCGTCCCGGCGCTGCGCGCCATCCAGGCGGCGACCCACGATGCCGCGACCGCGCAGGGCGTCGGGCACGAATCCGGCTCGCTCGCGCCCGGCAAGATCGCGGACGTCATCGCCGTCCGGGGTGACGTACTTCGCAATCCCGCACTGCTGCAGTCGGTCGACATCGTCATTCAGCGCGGGCGGCGGGTACGCTGATTCGATGGGAGCACGGCACACGCACACGCAGACCCCGTCGTTCACGGCGGCCGGAGCCGCCGGGCAGACGACCGCCGCGGACTATGCGCGGGCGCTCGAACAGGGCGTCGAATGGCTGCGCTTCGAGCCGGCGATCGAGGGCGAGTTCCGCCGCTCGCATATCCTGCGCGTGCGCACCCAGGCGCGCTTCTGGCAGCTCTTTCAGCTCGCGATCGGGCTCATCGGCATCAAGCTCGTGCTCGAGGGTCCGGCCAACGGCGCGGTCCGCCTGCTCCTGCTCGCCTGCATCGCGACGCATATTGCGGTCTCGATGACGCTCACCTTCCTGGCGTTCAGCGGCCGCTACGTGACGTCGTACCACCGGATCGCGTCGATCCTGATGCCGTTTCGCGCGACCGCCTTCGCCATCGTCGTCGCCGACATCGTGGATGCGGGCGGCAGCGGCACGGCGGCGATGACCATCAACCTGTTCGGCCTGCTGTTTTTCTCGGGCCTGCTGCTGCGCCAGGCGCTGCCCGCGGCGCTCGCGATGTGTATCTCGTTCATGGCCGCGCTGACCGCGTTCGAGGTGCACGCCGCGCTCGCGGCGTACTCGATCAGCTCGATGTTGATCGTGCTCGGGCTCGCGAGCTTCGTCGCCTGGGACATGCAGCGCGCGGCGCGTGCCGCATTCCTCGAGCACGGCCTGACACGCGCGGATGCGACCCGCGATGCGCTGACCGGCCTCGTCAACCGGCGCCATTTCGATTCGCGGCTGCAGGCGGCGTGGAAGATCTGCGAGGCGGAGAAGCAGCCCCTGACGATGATGCTGATCGACGTCGATCATTTCAAAGCCTACAACGACGGTTACGGCCACCAGGCCGGTGATGACGCGCTGCGGAAAGTCGCGCAGGCTTTGCGCTCGGTCGCGCGCCCCGGCGACGTGGTCGCGCGTTACGGCGGCGAGGAGATGGCGCTGATCGCAACGGGGCTCGGCGAGCACGAAGCCGAGGCGCTCGGCGGCCAGCTCCGCCGCGCGGTGGAGGCGCTCGAGATCCCGCACGAAGGTGCGTCGGATATCGGCCGCGTGACGGTCAGCATCGGCGGCGCCTGCATCGTGCCGTTGACGGGCCGCTCCGCGGCCGGCGTGCTCCAGATCGCGGACGAGAACCTCTACGCCGCGAAGCGCCAGGGCCGCAACCGGGTCGTGTTCCATGCCGACCAGTACGCCCAGATGCAGACCGGTATTTTCCGCAGACCGGTAAGCGACGGGACGCCGGGCTGAAGCTTTTGCCGATCCGGGCCATAATGCGCCCGTGACCCGCTTCATCCTGCGGACGCTGATCGCGGCACTCGGCCTCTGGCTCGCAACCGAGTGGATCGACGGCATCAGCGTCTCGAGCCCGACCACCCTGATCCTCGCCGCGCTCCTGCTCGGCATCGTCAATGCGATCATCAAGCCGATCGCGGTCCTGCTGACGCTGCCGTTCACGCTGCTGACGCTCGGTCTGTTCCTGCTGGTCGTGAACGCAGCGATGCTGGGCCTGGTCGCGGCCTTCCTGCCCGGTATGGGCATCGGCAGCTTCGGCGCCGCTTTCCTCGCCGCCCTCGTGGTCAGCGTCGTGAGCTGGATCGGCAACGCGATGTTCCAGCCGAAACAACGCGGCGACTGACGCCGCAGCGGAATCCCCCACCATGAGCATTGCACTGCGCCTCACGGTGATGAACTTCATGCAGTTCTTCGTCTGGGGGGCGTGGCTCATCTCCCTCGGCGCCTACATGATCGTGACGCTCGGTTTCTCCGGCGGGCAAGTCGGCAGCATCTACGCGACCATGGGCGTCGCCGCGCTCTTCATGCCGGGGCTGATGGGAATCGTCGCCGACCGCTGGCTGAACGCGGAACGGCTCTATGGCGTGCTGCACCTGATCGGTGCAGGCCTGCTGGTCTGGGCCTCGACCGTGCGTGATTTCGAGACGCTGTACGTGATCATGCTGCTGAATGCGATGGTCTACATGCCGACCATCGCGCTCAACAACGCCGTCTCGTACAAGATCCTCGAGCAGGGCGGGCTGAACGTCATCGAGAGATTCCCGCCGATCCGTGTCTGGGGCACGGTGGGCTTCATCGTCGCGATGTGGATGGTGGACCTGGCCGGCTGGAACAAGAGCCCGTTGCAGCTCTACATCAGCGCGGCCGGCGCGGTGTTTCTCGGCCTGTATGCCTTCACGCTGCCGAAGTGCGAGCCTGCGCGCGACGTCGCGAAGAAGAGCCTGGTGTCCGCGCTCGGCCTCGACGCCTTCGTGCTGTTCCGGCGCCAGCAGATGCTGGTGTTCTTCATCTTCGCGATGATGCTCGGCGCCGCGTTGCAGATCACCAATGCCTTCGGCGGCGCATTCCTGGCCGATTTCTCCGACACGCACCCGGATTCGTTCGG
>JANNKZ010000362.1:0-2377 GCA_031396515.1 Gammaproteobacteria bacterium | reverse complement strand
ACCGCGACCCCTACTCCGCGAGCCGGGGCCTCTGGTTTTCGCACATTGGCTGGATGCTGCGCCGTTATCCGAGCGGCGACGTGGATTTCAAGAACGTCCGCGATCTCGAGAAAGACCCGCTGGTCGCGTTCCAGCACCGCTATTACTACGTGCTGGCTATCGGCCTGAACGTACTCGTGCCGCTCGCCCTCGGCTGGCTGCACGGCGACCTCTGGGGCGTGTTCCTGCTGGCTGGCGTGCTACGCCTCGTGGTCAGCCACCACTTCACGTTCCTGATCAACTCGCTCGCGCACGCCTGGGGCCGCCAGCCATACAGCGACGAGCACAGCGCGCGCGACAACGGCTGGCTCGCCTTCCTGACGTACGGCGAGGGCTACCACAACTTCCACCACGAGTTCGCCCACGACTACCGGAACGGCATCCGCTGGTGGCACTGGGATCCGAGCAAGTGGATCATCCATTCGCTGTCCTGGATCGGCGTGACCCGCAAGCTCAAGCGCACGTCCGACGTGACCATCCAGCGCACGCGCCTGGCGATGCAGTTCCGCCGGGTCGAGGCACGCATCGAACGCCACAAGATGTCGCTGCCGCACGTCGATCTCGAACCGCTCAAGGCGCGCATGGCGCGCGAATACGAGCAGTTCGTCGCGACAGTCGAGAAATGGTCAGCAATCACGGACGCCTGGTACACGAAGACGCGCGAGCGCATCGCGCAGCGCTGGGAGGAAGCGAACTTCCGCGCGGAGACGCGCGCACTGCTCCAGCAGCTGCGCATGCAGCACCGGCGCCTGAAACTGATCGGCGCCGAGCTCGCCTGACAGCCCGCAGCATCCACGGCTGGCTGGCCGCAGCGGTCGCCTGCGGCTCCGCGCTGATCGCCGCCTGCGGCGGCGGCGGCAACGGCGGCAGCGCCGTGCCGGGCGGCTGTTCGGCGGCCGGCCAGAAGAACTTCGTCCTCGACGTCGCCCGCGATTGGTACCTGTTCCAGGACACGCTGCCGAACACCATCGATGCCGGCGCCTACGCGACGGCCGCGGACTTCCTCGACGCCCTGACGGCGACCGCGCGATCGCAGAACCGCGACCGTTTCTTCAGCTACCTGACGACGCCCGCGGCTGACAGCTCCTTCCTGCAGGCCGGCCAGTTCGTCGGCTTCGGCTTTCGCACACGCATCGACGGCGACCGGCTGTTGATTCCGGAAGTCTACGAAGGCAGTCCCGCCGCGGACGGCGGGCTCGCGCGCGGCGCCGAAATCACCCACATCGATTCCGGCAGCGGCTTCGTGCCGGTCGCAACGATCCTGCAAACCGACCCGAACCTCGAACAGGCGTTCGGCGCGGCGACCGAGGGCATCCAGCGCGGCATGCGGTTCACGCAGGTCGGCGGCCAGCAGTTCGAAGTCGTGTTCGTCAAGCGCATCGTCACGATCGCGCCGGTGCCGCCCGGCAGCACGCGGATCCTGGCGCTGCCGTCGAACCCGGCCGTTCCCGTGGGTTACGTCAACCTGCGGACTTTCATCTCGACCGCGGAGACGCCGCTCCGCAACGCTTACGCGCAGTTCCGCGCGGAAGGCGTGCAGTACTTCATCGTCGACCTGCGCTACAACGGCGGTGGCCTGGTCAGCATCGCCGACCTGATCGGCGACCTGAACGGCGATGCGCGGGACTCGAGCGACGTGTTCGAGAACATGCGCTTCAACACGGCCAGGTCCGGCAACGATTCGGTGCGCCGTTTCATCGACCAGCCGCAGTCGGTGGATCCGGTGCGCATCGCCTTCATCACGACCGGGGGTACGGCCTCCGCAAGCGAGCTCGTGGTCAACGCGATGAAGCCCTGGGCGGAAGTCGCGATCGTCGGCGCCGACACCTACGGCAAGCCGGTCGGCCAGACGGCCTTCGACCTGAGCGGCTGCGACCTGCGGCTCCGGCTCGTGACTTTCCGCATCACGAACGCCGACGAGGAAGGCGACTATTTCGACGGCCTAGCGGAAACGCTGCCGTTCGCCTGCGCGGCCGACGACGACCTTACCCGCGCTCCCTGGGACCCGGCCGAAAGCTCGATGGCCGAGGCGCTCAGCTGGCTCGGCACCGGCGCCTGCAGCAACACCCTAATGACACCCGGACCCGCGTTCCTGAAGGCCGACGCCGGCCGTCGAATCCCCCTTGCGGCTCGCCCTGCGCCTGCCCAGGCCTGGCTTCCGGGCCTGTACTGACGCTGGTCTGGACTGAGTCCCGATTGTCGCGGTAGAGCGACAGCAAAAGGCCGACTGCGCTCTCGCCCGCAGCCTCCCAACTGGCTACTCTTGGCGTCCCCCACCGGAGGATTCGCCATGGCCATTTGGAAGGACATTGTCGCCAAGGATGGAAACACGCCCGAC
>JANNKZ010000352.1:0-5524 GCA_031396515.1 Gammaproteobacteria bacterium | reverse complement strand
GCCGCGCGCGAGGCGCAGCCTACCTGGGCGGCGCTCGCCGGCGCCGAGCGCGCCCGCATCCTGCGCCGCGCGGCCGCGATCCTGCGCGCCCGCAACGACACGCTCGCAGCGCTCGAAACCCGCGACACCGGCAAGCCGATCCAGGAGACGCGCGTCGTCGACGTCATCTCCGGCGCCGAGTGCATCGAATATTTCGCCGCGCTCACGCAGAGCGTCGCCGGCGAGCACATCGATCTGGGCCCCCTGGCCTGGGGATACACGCGGCGCGAACCGATCGGGATCGTCGCCGGCATCGGCGCCTGGAACTATCCGCTGCAGATCGCCTGCTGGAAATCCGCGCCGGCGCTCGCCTTCGGCAACGCCATGATCTTCAAGCCCGCGAGCCTGACGCCGCTCACCGCCGTCGAGCTCGAGAAGATCTATCTCGAAGCCGGCGTACCTCGAGGCATCTTCCAGGTGGTGCAGGGCCATTCCGAAACCGGCCGCCTGCTGACCCGCCACCCGGAGATCCGAAAGGTCTCGCTCACCGGTTCCGTCGGCACCGGCAAGAAGGTAATGAGCGACGCCTCCGACACGGTCAAGGCCGTGACGCTCGAGCTCGGCGGCAAGTCGCCGCTGATCGTGTTCGATGACGCCAAGCTCGACCAGGCCGTGTCCGGCGCGCTGCTCGCCAATTTCTATTCCGCGGGTGAGGTGTGCTCGAACGGCACGCGCGTGTTCGTGCATCGCAAAGTCAAGGACGAATTCCTGCGCCAGCTCGCTAAGCGCGTGAGCGCGATGAAGATCGGCGACCCGATGGATCCGCAGACACAGGTTGGCTCGCTGATCTCCGAAGACCACATGCAGATGGTCCTCGGCTACATCGCCCGTGGGAAAACCGAGGGCGCACGTGTGCTCGTTGGCGGCAACCGCCGCACCGAAGGCGCGCTCGCGAAGGGATTCTTCGTCGAGCCCACCGTGTTTGACGGCTGCCGCGACGACATGAGCATTGTTCGCGAAGAAATCTTCGGGCCGGTGATGTCGGTGCTCGAGTTCGAGGACGAGGAAGAAGTCATCGCCCGCGCGAACGCCACCGAGTTCGGCCTGTCGGCCGGCGTCTTCACCAACGACCTCAACCGCGCGCATCGCGTGATCGCGAAGCTGCAGGCCGGCACCTGCTGGATCAATCATTACAACGTGACGCCGATCGAACTGCCTTTCGGTGGCGTCAAGCTCTCCGGCCTCGGGCGCGAGAACGGCCGCGCCGCGATGGAGCACTACACGCAGTTGAAGAGCGTGTACGTGGCGAAGGGCGACATCGATGCGCCTTACTGAGGCGCAGCGGCGGTGAACGATGACTTCTTCGACTACGTGATCGTCGGAGCCGGTTCCGCAGGCTGCGTGCTGGCGGACCGGCTCACCGAAGACGGAAGTCACAGCGTCGTGCTGCTCGAGTACGGCGGTTCGGACCGTTCGATTTTCGTGCAGATGCCTTCGGCGCTCTCAATCCCGATGGGCATGAAGAAGTACGACTGGCGCTACTACACCGAGCCGGAACCCGGCCTCGGCGGGCGCCGCCTGCACACGCCCCGCGGCAAGGTGCTCGGCGGATCGTCGTCGATCAATGGACTCGTGTACGTGCGCGGCAATGCGCAGGACTACGAGCGCTGGGAGGCGGGGGGCGCGACAGGCTGGAACTATGAGTCCGTGCTGCCTTACTTCCGCCGCGCAGAGACGCGCGCCGAAGGCGGCGACGCCTATCGCGGCGATTCGGGGCCCCTGCAGACCCGTTACGGCACGCTCTCGAACCCCTTGCACGCGGCCTGGCTCGAGGCCGGAAAGCAGGCCGGCTATCCGCAGACGAAGGACTTTAACGGTTATCAGCAGGAAGGCTTCGGGCGCCTCGACATGACCGTCGGCGGCGGGCGCCGATGCAGCGCCGCGAATGCCTATCTACGGCCGGCGATGAAGCGTCCCAAACTCTCCGTGCGCACACGCGCATTCGCGACGCACATTCTGTTCGACGGCAAGCGCGCGATCGGCATCGAGTATCGCCGGGGCAACACGATCTGCAGAGTGCGCGCGCGGCGAGAGGTGATCCTCAGCGCCGGCTCGATCAACTCGCCGAAGCTGCTGAAGCTCTCCGGCATCGGCCCCGCTGCCGAGTTGCGCAAGCACGGCATCACGGTACTGCGCGACCTGCCTGGAGTGGGCGAAAACCTCCAGGATCATCTTGAGTTCTACTTCCAGGTTGCCTGCACACAGCCCATCACGCTCTATTCGTCCATGGGGTGGTTCCAGCGCGCGCTGATCGGCGCTCGCTGGCTGATCTCCAAGGACGGTCTCGGCGCGACCAATCACTTCGAGACCGGCGGCTTCATCCGGAGCCGGGCGGGCGTGTCCTTCCCCGACATTCAATTTCACTTCCTGCCGCTCGCAGTGACGTACGACGGATCGTCACTCGCCAAGGAGCACGGGTTCCAGGCACACGTCGGGCCGATGCGATCGAAGAGCCGAGGCTTCGTCCGGCTCACATCGGCCGATGCGATCGACAAACCGAAGGTCCTTTTCAACTACCTGCGCCACGCCGACGACATGGTGGAAATGCGCGCCTGCGTGCGCCTGACACGCGAGATTTTTGGCCAGCGTGCATTCGATCCTTACCGCGGACGCGAGATTCAGCCCGGCGCGGACTGCGTAACCGACGCACAGATCGATGAATTCGTGCGCGCAAAGGTCGAGAGCGCGTATCACCCGTCCTGCACGTGCAAGATGGGCCGACGCGACGATCCGATGGCGGTCGTGGATTCCGAGGCGCGTGTGTTCGGGATCGAGGGATTGCGCGTCGTAGATTCGTCCATCATGCCGTCCATTACGACCGGCAATCTCAACGCGCCGACGATCATGCTGGCGGAAAAGCTGGCGGATCAAGTTCGCGGCCAACCACCCCTGCCGCTGTCTGCTGAATCGTCGCATATGGCGCCGGGATGGCAGGCGGCACAACGGTAGGAAGCGTAGGCAACTCAGGTGCTTATGTCGTGACTACGTGAAAGATACCTAGAATCGGCGTATTACTAGGTATGACTTTTCATACCCAATGTAGTTAGGCGTCACATGAGACTCGTTGCACACATAAAGGAGCGTCATGGTTAGGTCATTGCTGACTACAGCATCGTTGACGGGCTTCCTTCTAGCCTCGTGCTTCGCGCCGCTTTCGATGGCTACAGAGGCGCCGGAGCTCGTGAATGTCGGTTTCGTTCTGTATACGAAGAGTGATGCGCCGGGCACTCTGAAGGCGCGGTGGAACTACGCAAATGCTTACAGTGGCCCTGGGGAGGCAACTGGAGGGCCCATGGAGGGTTTTGCCGGACGCTACCACGTTCGCTATTTCTTCGAGAATGGAGAGTTCTCGGATGAGTACGACCTCGTCATCGAAAAGACCGGGGACTTCTACAACGTGTCGTGGATCGTAGATGGCAAGGTCGGTGCTAGAGGCGTCGGCATGGAAGTTGAGAACGGTTTGGCTGTTGGCTGGACCAAGGTTGCCAACTAGTTTTCAGGCAAGCGTTGGTTTCGAAAAGGCAGTGACGCCTAACAATGCGTGTATGGACTCCTCCTGCAAGTAGTTTGAAAGGAAGGCGCTGACGACGAGCGGGATGCGGCTGCAAGCGTGTATTCGTCCTGTGGATGGGTGGCGGTGAGCCGACCCTGGACATCATGAGAGTCGCCGGCGCGGAGCCAATCGTTGGAGGGGCCTTTTAAGGCCAGCATAGTTAACGACTTCACCGCGCCAGCGGCCGATCCGCTTGTCATGAGAGCGATCACTTCCGGTGCAGCTGTACAGGCGGGATTACTGAAACCTCAAGCTGCGGCAGTGCGCACGGCCCAGTTGCCATCGAACCGGCGCTGATGTTTCCAGGTGGCCCCGACGATGCGCGCGAGCTTGTTGGCGAGCGCCACGGTCGCTTTGTTGTAGCCGCAGCGCTCGGCGGTGGCGAGCGCCCAGGCCCGCAACCGGTCGAGTGGGCGTCCTTGGCGGGCGGCGCGGTGCGCGGCGTTGAGCACGGCGCGGGCGCCATGGGTCAGCAAGGTGCGCAGGTACACGTCGCCGCGTTTGCTAATCCGGCCGAGCCGGCGCTGCTCGCCCGAGGAGTACTCGCGCGCGGTCAGTCCGAGCCAGCTCGCCAAGTGCCGGCCCGAGTGGAAGCGCTGGATATCGACGATGGCCGTGCGCAGTGCGCTGGCGCTGAGCGGGCCGATGCCGGGGATCTCCAGCAAGGCCAGTGCGACCGCATCTTCGCGCGTGAGCCGTGCCAGCTCGCGCTCGATCGTGCCGCACTGCTGCTCGAGCCTGGCGATCTCGGCCAGGGTGTCCGCGATGGCGGGCACCAGCAGCGCCGGCACCGCGGACTCGGCGGCGAGCGCCTCGCGCACCGCGCACAGCCCACGGCGCGCCCCCACCGGGATACTGACGCCGAACTCGCGCAACGCGCCGCGCAGCCAGTTGATGCGCGCGGTGCGAGTGCCCAGGCACTGGGACCGTAGCCGGTGCAGCTGCTGGATCGCTTGCTGCTCGATCGACTTCACCGGCACCGGGCGGATCTCGCCACAACGCGCGGCCTCGATCAGCGCACCGGCATCCGCGGCATCGGTCTTGTTGCGCTTCACGTAGGCCCGCACGTACTGCGCCGGCAGCAGCCGAACCTGATGGCCCTGGGCCTGCAGCGTGCGCGCCCAGTGATGCGCCGAGCCGCACGCCTCCATCACCACCACGCTCGGTGGATGGTTGCCGAAGAACCGGGCAAATTGCAGGCGCGTCAGCCGTGTCCGGCGCCGGATCCGGTACTCGCCATCCGCCACCGCCAGTTCGAAACGGCTCTTTGCGAGGTCGATGCCAACGGTCGTAGTATCCATTTCGGACTCCTTCTGATTGCGGGTCAGCTGATGCACCTACATCCAGCTTGGCACAACGATGCCGAATTGCCGCAGCAGGAGGAGTCCATCTCATCATTGGAGCGGTCCGTGACGAGTTTGGTGAACGGCGCCGCAGGCGCCCGGACCATTATCGCGCCTGCGGCGCGCCGGCCGCGCATAGCGCGGCCCGCTCAACGCGGACGTTAGATGTCACTCTTGACACGCACTACAGTGTAGTTACACTGTCGGTATGGAGGATCTGCGTTACGAGTGGGACAAAAAGTAGAATCGTTCCAATCAGCGCAAGCACGGAGTGGCGTTTGAGGAGGCCCGTAGCGCATTTCTGGACGAGAATGCCCGTCGCGTGCCGGACCCTGACCACGCCGACGGCGAAGACCGCTATATTCTCGTTGGCCTAAGCATTCGGCTGCGATTGCTGGTGGTCTGCCATTGTTATCGGGAGTCGGAGCGCGTCATCAGAATCATCTCCGCTCGAAAAGCAGACCCCTCGGAACGACATGATTACGCTAGGTGGCTACCATGAGAAAGCGCTACGATTTTTCAAAGTCCGTGCCCAATCCATATCTGAGCAAGCCTAAGCGCCAGATTACGATTCGGCTCGACACGGACA
>JANNKZ010000104.1:0-2480 GCA_031396515.1 Gammaproteobacteria bacterium | reverse complement strand
GGGCGTGCCGAGCAGCACGACGCGCCGGATCTTGGCGGCGCCCGCGCCGGTGACCGGGAAGTTGTTGCCGTCCAGCACGTCGGCGGTGCCATAGCGCTCGTAGTAACGGACGATCAGCCCGCCCATGCTGTGGGCGATGACGTCCACGCGCAGCGCAGGGTCGCCATAATCGACGCGGATCTGTTCGATCAGCGCGTCGAGCTTCGCGACCGTGCGCACGTTGTCCTGGCGCCAGTCGTAGGGAAAGAGGTAGAGGCGCGCACGGGTCTTCGCGAGCGGCTCGCCCGGCTTCGCGAGCTCGTAGCCGCCGACGCCGGTGAGTCTGCGGACGATCAGGCCGTAGAAATCCTGGCCGGCAGCTGCGTCGAACAGGCCGGTCGCAACCAGGCCGTCGTCGAGCGGCTCGAGCGTCTCGGGATCGATGCGCAGCGCCAGTTCCAGGTAGCCGCTCGTCAGGAGCTTGCGCGTACTGCCGGGCCAGGTCTCCATGCCGTCGGCACCGCGCGCGAGGCGCGAGCCCAGGACGCCCGGGATCAGGATGACGGGCGTGTGACGTCCAGCAGTCTCCTGCAAATCGGCCGGCGCCACGACCACGGGCGCGGTCGCGCAACCTGCGAAGCAGGCGGCGAACGCCAGCGACGCCAGGCGATGGGTACGAGGGAGCAGGGCAGGTCTCCGGTTTCCGGTACGAGAGGTTAACATTGGCCCGCCGGCCGGTGCCGGGGGGATCCAGCATGTCCGCTGAACTCGACAGCAAGCTCGCCAACCGCATTCTCATCGGCCTGGTGATCGGCGCCGTCGCCGGTATCGCGACCCTGCTCCTCGGCGGCGTGCTGCCCGACTTGCTGCCCGCGGTGCGCAAGTTCGCGACCCTGGTGCTCGATCCGATTGGCCAGGTATTCCTGCGGATGCTGTTCTTCGTCGTGATCCCGCTGGTATTCGCCTCGCTCGCGATGGGCGTGGCCCAGCTCGACCGGCTGGCGCAGCTCGGGCCGCTCGCGACCCGCACCTTCGTGCTGTTCTTCGCGAACATGGCGATCGCGGCCGCGCTCGGCCTCGTCATGATGAACCTGGTCCAACCGGGTTCGGCAATGGCTCCCGAAGCGAAAGTGCGCCTGCTCGAGGAATACGGTGGCGAGGCGCAGGAGCTCAATACCCGCGCCACGCAGCCAGATATCACCCCGATGGCGATCGTCGACATGTTCATGCCGCGCAACCTGTTCGGCGCGTTCGTCGGCAACGACCGCAAGATGCTGGGCGACGTGCTGCCGCTGATCCTGTTCGCGATCCTGGTCGGCGCTGCGGCCATCCGGCTGCCGGCGACCGAGCGGGGCCAGCTGCGATCGGGCCTCGCGCTCGTCAACGACCTGATGACGGGCATCGTGCATTTTGCGCTGGCGATCGCGCCTTTCGCGGTGCCGGCGCTGATCTACAGCGTCATCGTCAAGATCGGCTGGGACATCGTGATCGCGCTCGGCGTGTTCGTCGCGGCCTGCATCACGATGTTGCTGCTGCACCTGTTCGGGACGATGTCGCTGTGGCTGCGCCTGTTCGCGCGCCGCTCGCCGCTGGAATTCTGGCGGCTGATACGCCCGGTACTCGTCACGGCATTCTCGACCAGCTCGAGCGCGGCGACGCTGCCGACCGCGCTCGCCGCCGCGCGCGAGAACCTCGGCGTGAAGCCGGCGGTCGCGGGCTTCGTGCTCCCGCTCGGCACCACCATGAACATGGCGGGCACTGCGCTCTACGAGGGCTGCGTCGTGCTGTTCATCGCGCAGGTGTTCGGCATCGAACTCGGCTTCGCGCAGCAGGTCACGCTGTTGCTGCTCGCGGTGCTGTCGGCGGTCGCGGTCGCGGCCATCCCGGGCGGTTCGCTGCCGCTGATCGCCGGCCTGCTGGTTGCTTTCGGCATCCCGCCGGAGGGCATCGGCATCATCCTCGGCGTAGACCGCATCCTCGACATGACGCGCACGATGGTGAATGTCGGCTCGGACGTGGTGACCACGGTGGTGGTGGACCGCTACACGAAACTCGACCATCCGGAGCCCGCAGCCGGCTGAGGCGCGGAGCGCGCGATGATGAAGAAGACGCCGCCCGCTGCGAGTCCTGCCGCTTATGTGAACGCCTTGTCCGGCTGGCGCCGCCGCACCGTCGCGGGTCTGCGTGCCGCGGCACGGAAAGCCGGCGCCCTCGACGAGACGATCAAGTGGGGCAACATTGTCGGCTTCGCGAACGGGCCGGTGCTCGTGATCCGCGCAGAGGCCGAGCGCGTGCTATTCGGGTTCTGGCGCGGCCGGCGCCTCTGCGCTCTCGAGCCGCGCCTGAAGCCCGGCGGCAAGTACGAAATGGCGACGCTGGAACTGCGCGAGGGCGACCGGATAAGCGCGGCGGCGGCGACCCGGCTGGTGCGCGAGGCGATCAGGCTGAACCGCACACTCGGCGATCCGACGCGAGCGGCGCCGAAGCCGCGGGCGTGATGA
>JANNKZ010000335.1:0-2476 GCA_031396515.1 Gammaproteobacteria bacterium | reverse complement strand
CCGCCGATCGCATGGATGCCGAGCATCTCTGGATCGTCGATCCGATCGACGGCACCAAGTCCTTCGTGCGCCAGTACCCGATGTTCTCGACGCAGATCGCGCTGATGCGACAGGGCCGCCTCGAACTGGGTGTTTCCTGCGCGCCGGTGTACGGCGAGACCGCCTGGGCCGAGCGCGGCAAAGGCGCTTTCCTGGACGGCTCGAAACTGGCGGTCAGTGGAATCGCGACGCTCGAGCAAGCGACGGTCTCGACCGGCAACTTGCGCACGCTGGCATCCGGGCCACGTTGGGCCGCACTCGGGCGACTGGTCACGCGCCTCGACCGCATCCGCGGTTTCGGCGATTTCCTGCACTACCACCTGCTCGCTGCCGGCAAGATCGAGGCCGTCATCGAGTCGGACATCGGCATCCTCGACATCGCGGCGCTCGTCGTGATCATCGAAGAGGCCGGCGGCCGCGTGACGGATCTCGAAGGCGCGCCGATCGGGCTGCAATCAAAGAGCATCCTCGCCTCGAACGGCGCGCTGCACGACACGATCCTGGCAGAGCTTCCCTAGACGCTGACGAACACGCGCCGGCCGCGGTGCGCAATTTCCTCGACCGCCACGCCGTAGAGCCCGGACAGGTTCTCGGCCGACAGCGTCGGCCCGGTTTCCCCGAACTGCCAGCGCCCATCGCCGTGCAGCAGCAACACGCGGTCGGCGTAGCGCGCGGCGAGCGTCGCATCGTGCAATGACGCGATCACGAGCCCGCCCGCATCCGCGCGCGCGCGGAAGAGCGCAAGCACGTCGTTGCGGTGCTGCGGATCGAGATGGTTGATGGGCTCGTCGAGCAGGCAGACGGCCGCGTCCTGCGCGAGCAGTGTCGCGATGTCGAGGCGCCGACGTTCCCCGCCCGAGAGCGAATCCACCGCGCGATCGCGCAGCGCCGCCAGGCCGACGGCCTCGAGCGCACCGCCGGCCGCCGCGTGGTCCTCGGCGCCTTCCCATTGCCAGAACGGCAGGTGCGGATGCCGCCCGATCAGCGCCGACTCGAACACGCTCGCCGGAAACGGGTCTTCGACCGTTTGCGGCAGGAGCGCGAGCCGCCGCGCGCGCGACGCCCCTGGCCAGGCGCCGAGTTCGCACCCGTCGAGTCGCACCGTTCCGGCGGCCGGTGCCCGCAGTCCCGCGAGCGTGTGCAGCGTGAGCGTCTTGCCGACGCCGTTTCGCCCGAGCATGGCGACGAACTCGCCGCCGCGTGCCTCGAGCTCGAGCGCGCGCACGAGCGTGCGGCCGCCCGCGGCGACGTCGAGCGCGCGCGCGGCAAGCACCGGCTGTGATTCCGTTACGGTTGCAGGCGCTGGTGTCGCCATGGCTCGGCATGGAAGCGGCCGTCGCCGCCCTGCGTGATGTCGCGCGTCCAGCGCGCGCGGTCGTGCAGGCGGTGTTCGCCCTCGACCCAGAGTTCGACGCTCGCGGCCCACAGGCGATAACCGCCCCAGTGCTCCGGTCGCGGCAGCCGCAGGCCCGGCTCGACGTCGTCCTCGGGCGCGGAAATCGGGTCCGGCGCGCCGAAGCGCTTCGCGCTCTCGCGCAGGCGCTCGACCAGGAGCTGGCGCGAGGCGACCGGCGCGCTCTGTTCGCTCGTGATCGCGGCGAGGCGGCTGCGCCACGGGCGGCTCGCGAAGTAGTCGTCGCTCTCGCTCGCGAGCGCGTGCGCAACCGGCCCCTCGATGCGCAACTGCCGGCCGACCTTGTCCCAGGGAAACACGGTCGCGGCCCAGGGATGTGCCGCGAGTTCGCGGCCCTTGCGCGATTCGTAGTTCGTGTAGAAAACGAGATAGCCGGGATCGGCGACGATTTCCTTGCAGAGAACGATGCGCACCGACGGCCTGCCGTCGCTGCCGGCAGTTGCGAGACTCATCGCATTCGGGTTGCGCTGGACCTGCTCGTCCCAGGCCTGGCGGAACCAGGTGGCGGCGAGCGGCATCGGATCGGCGGGCAGCGGATCCGGCAGCGTCTGGAATCGCGCGTGCATGGCGCGATGTTAACGCGCCCGCGCCGGGCCGGTGTAACTTGGCCCCCGAATGCGCACGATCCAGGTCAACGGCGCCCGCCTCGCGTACCACGACGAGGGGCAAGGCGCACCGGTGCTGTTGCTGCACGGCCTCGGCGGCAGCGCCGACGACTGGCGCTTGCAGCGCGCCGAGTTCGTTGCTCGCTACCGCGTCATCATCCCGGACCTGCGCGGCTTCGGCGCGAGCGAGCGGCGCGAACCCTTCACGATTCCGCAGCATGCGCGCGACATGGTGGCGCTGCTGGCGGCGCTCGGTATCCGGCGGTCGCACGTTGTTGGCCTGTCGATGGGCGGCGCGATCGCGATCGAACTCGCCTGCCGGGCCCCGGCCGCAGTTGCGGCCCTGGTGCTTGCGAACACCGCGCCCGGATTCCTGCTGACTAACTGGCAGCGGCGGCGCATGGCCTGGAAACGCGTG
>JANNKZ010000304.1:0-6866 GCA_031396515.1 Gammaproteobacteria bacterium | reverse complement strand
CGCTCGACGACGCCGTGCTCGAATCCGCGCTCGCCAAAGCCCGGGAAACGCCGGTGTTCCTGCCCGCGTTCTTCCAGCCGGTGACCGCCGCCGACGACCGCATGATCGTCACCCAGCCGCTCGCGCGCTTCGCGCGCCATGCGCGCCTGGTCGCGGTCAACCGCGAGCCGGGCCGGGACGGTCTCGAGCGCAGCTGGCACAGTTCCTGGGACATCGATGGGCGGCGCCTGCCGTCCATCATCGATCCGGACGGCCGCCTGGCTGACGGCACCGCGATCCCGATCGACTACGCCATCTCGCCCACCTCGTTCGATTACGTGTCGTTCGCCGACGTGCTGAATGGCTCAGTCGCGCCGGACGCCTTCCGCGGCCGAATCGTCTTCGTCGGCGCGACCGCGGTTGAGCTCGGCGACATGGTCGCGGTGCCGATCCACCGCTCGCTGCCGGGCGTCGTGGTGCAGGCGCTCGCGGCAGAAAGCGCGCGTCGGGGACCGCTGCGCAGCCTGCCTGCGTGGGCGCTCATCGCGGCGCTCGCCGCCTGGACGCTCGCCGGCGCGGCGCTCTTCCGCGCGCAGGACTGGCGCCGCAATGCTTTCGTCCTCGGCGCCGCCCTCATCGCGATCGCGGGCATCTCCACCTGGGCGTACCAGGCAGGACGGCTATTGATCGAGACGGTGCCATTCGCGCTCGCGACGGCCGCCCTGTTTCTGGTCACGACGCTGCGCTCGCTCGACCTGCAGACCTGGCGTGCCGTCACCTATGCGCTCGGCATGCGCCGGCGCGATGCGCTCCTGAAGAGCATCGTCGAGTCGTCCACGGATTGCATCGTCTGCGTGAACGAGGTCGGCACGATCCAGACGGCGAATCCCGCCGCCGCGAAACTGTTCGCCTGCGACACGCTCGCCCTGGTCGGCGCGCCGATCTCCCGCTTCATCCCGGAGCTCGGCACGGAAGCCGCGCCGGCTCCCGCCCGCTCGCTCGCGGCGCTCTCCGGCGGCGTCTCGGAACTGAACGCCTGCACGGTGTCCGGCGCGACTTTTCCGGTCGAGCTCGCGGTCAGCCGCGTGCGGCTGCATTCGGAGCGCCTGTATACGGCCATCGTGCGCGACATCAGCGAGCGCAAGGCGCAGCAGCGCAAGCTCGAATACCAGGCGACCCACGATTCGCTGACGCTGCTGCCGAACCGCGCCGCGCTGATCCACCGGCTCGAGACCACGCTTGCGGACGGCAGCATGACGGTCGCGCTGCTGATGCTCGACTTGTGCCGCTTCAAGGAGGTCAACGACACGCTCGGCCACAATGTCGGCGACCTGGTGCTGCGCGAAGTCGCCCGCCGCTTCGCTGCGACGGTCGGCGACGTCGGTTTCATCGCGCGCATCGGCGGCGACGAATTCACAGTCGTGCTCGATGGTCCGGGCGCGCTCGACTGCGTTGCCACCATCGCACACCGCCTCGCCGACTGCCTGCGCGAACCGATCGACGTCGCCGGAATCTCGATCGAGGTCGGCCTCAGCATCGGCGTCGCACAGAGCCCGCAGGACGCCACCGACGCGCAGTCCCTTCTGAAACGCGCGGACGTAGCGATGTACGTCGCCAAGCGCCGCGGCTCGGCTTTCGAACACTATGACCCGGCGCAGGACGACAATTCCGTGCGCCGCTTGTCGATCGGCGGCGAGTTGCGCGCGGCGCTGGCAGCCGACGCGCTCGAGGTGCATTACCAGCCGCAGGTCAACTTCCGCAGCGGCCAGGTCGAGGGCGTCGAGGCGCTGATGCGATGGCCGCATCCCTCGCTCGGCCAGATTGGCCCGATGGAATTCATTACGATCGCGGAGTCCACCGACCTGATCCGCCCGCTCACCGAGTGGTCCATCGCGCGGGCGCTCCGCGACCTGCTCGCCTGGCGCCTCCGCGGGCTCGATCTCCGGGTCGCCGTGAACCTGTCCGCGCGGCTGCTCCAGGACACGGCTTTCCCGGTGCGGCTCAAGGCGCTGCTCGACGCGCAGCAGGTGGCGCCCGCCGCGCTCGAGCTCGAAATCACCGAGAGCGCGATGATGCTCGACCCTGCCCGGGCGCTTCGCATCATTCAGGAGATAGGCCGCCTCGGCGTGCGGATCGCGATCGACGACTTCGGCACCGGGTACTCGTCGCTCGGCTACCTGCGCGACCTGCCGGTGCATGCCCTCAAGCTCGACAAGTCCTTCGTGAAGGGCATGCAGGGCTCCACCGACGACCGCATCATCGTCGAGTCCACCGCGCAGATGGCGCATGCGCTCCGCCTCGAGGTCGTGGCCGAGGGTGTCGAGACCGCCTGGGACGCCAATTTCCTCGCGAATGCCGGCTATGACGTTGGCCAGGGTTACTACTACAGCCCCGCCCTGCCCGCGGCGCGCTGCCGCGACTGGGTGCTGCAGTTCAACTCAACCCCGGTCCGGATGATTGCCGCCCGCAGATGATGCCTCTCCGTGGCCAGCCCTGCCCGTCAGGCGGTGATTAGCTGGTCGCCTGCTTCCCGCTATCAGATGGCACGACTTCAGCCGGCAACATGCCGAGCCGTTTCCTGGCGCCGTCGAGCATCGCCCGGAAATTCGGCTCGTCGCGCAACGAATTGAGGTCCGGATCGGCCTCGGCAGCCTTGACGTTCAGGACGCTGCCTTTCGCCAGGCTGCGTTCGAGCAGCCTGATTGCCGTTTCCTTCTCGTCAAAATGAACGGCGATCATGCACGCGAAGTTGTAGCGCATGTTCAGGTTGTCCGGGTCGATCAGCATGGCCCGCTCCATCCATTCCTTCGCCCGTTCCAGTTCGCCGAGCGCCGCGTAGCCGCGCGCTCCGAAGCTCATGGCCGCTCCGTTGCCCGGATCGTGTGCAAGGATCTGCTCGGACTGCGCCACCGCCGTTTCCGCCGCTTTGCGCATGCGCGGCTCGTCGCCGAGCGCCAGATAACAGGTGACCAGCCTGGCCCAGGACTGCACGTCCGATTCCATCACCGATACGGCACGCTCAAAATATCGCGCGGCCTCCGCGACGCGACCATCACGCAAATAGACGCGCGCAATCTCCCTGTTCACATCCCATGAGTCGGGATCGAGCCGCAGCGCCGTTTCCATCTTCGCGTTCGCCTCGTCGAAGAGCAGCCTCTCCTCGAGGCGGCGCGCCATGGTGCAATGCGCTTCCGCAATGCCCGAATCGACCGAAAGAGCGGCATGCGCCGCCGCGAATCCGTCATCGACCTCGCATCCGAAGCAGTAGCGCAAGGAAGATTGCGCGAAAGCGAGCAAGGCCCAGGCCTGCGCGTAATAAGGGTCGAGCTGGACGGCGTGGCTGCAGATCCGCATCACCCGCTCTTCGCGGCGCACATCGCCGAAATTGCCTGTCACCCAGTATTGCCGCGCCAGCAGGTAGAAGCTGTAGGCCTCGGCGCTGCTCGTCCCGCGCTGTTCGATCGCCTTCTTCTCGTGCGGAAGCAGCCTCAACTTGAGCGCTGCGACGATCGCCTTGGAAATCTCGTCCTGGATCGCGAAAATATCGTCGAGGTCCCGGTCGTAGCGCTCGGCCCACACATGGTCGCCGCTCGCGCCGTCGATCAGCTGGGCATTGATCCGCACCCGCCCGCCGGCCTTGCGCACGCTGCCTTCGAGGACGTGACTGACCCCGAGCTTCTGGGCGATATCGCAGACGTTCACCGACTGGCCTTTGAAGGTGAACGCTGAGTTGCGCGCAACGACTCCGAGCGACGACACTTTCGACAGATCGGTGGTGATGTCGTCGCTGATTCCGTCGCTGAAAAATTCCTGCTCAGGATCGCCGCTCATGTTCTGGAACGGCAGCACGCAGACCGAAAGCGGGCGCCCGCCGCGGCGCGGGACGGGCTTGTCCACCGTCGGCGACCCGACCAGCGCCTGCACGCTGGCGAGCAGCTTGCACCAGCCGGGCGCCCCGACATCTCCCTTCCATTCTCTAAGGTCGGCGCACTGAATCTGGTTGAACGGGAGTGGAGGGATGGTGCCGTCGAGCGTCGCCTGGACCAGCGTGCCGGTCGTGCGCGCAGCTTCGGCCTCGGCGCGTACCCACTGGGATTTGGCAGCATCAGTCGACCACAACACGACGACGCAAACGGCCGACTTCAGCCGCTCTTCGATGACCTCGGCGTAAGGGCGGTGGGCGGGAAGCTCGTCATCGAGCCAGACGGGATAGCCGGCGGAGCGCAGCGTTTCGGCCACGCGCTTGGAGTGCGGCTCGTCGGGCCGCGCGTAGGAGACGAACACCTCCGACATATTGCCCTCGAGTCCCGAAGAACAGGACTTTAGCGCAGAGTCGCGACGCGATGGCTCGCCTGGCTATTCGGCCGTGGTCGGGTCGATCATCGTGCGGATCTGCGAGATCTTGTTCGCCGGAAAGCCGCCGCGCTGCGCATGCTCGCGAATGAGTTCCTCGTTGGGCGCGCGGTAGATGCAGTAGATCTTGTTGTCGGTGACGTAGCTGTGGACCCACTGGATCTGGGGACCGAGGTCGCGCAGTACCGAGCACGAAGCCTGCGATGCCATCTTGAGATCGTTCGCGCCCAGTTTTCCCGCGCCCGGCATCTCCCGTTCAATCACATATTGCGGCATCTCACGGCCTCCCAATTTGTCGCGCAAAAAATACCGGCGCTCGGGCGCCTGACTATACCATGCCGAAGTTCCCGCTTTGTCCGCGGCCGCCACGGATTGCGGGCCACGCCTGCGGTCAGCGCCAAACGCTGCAACGACCCTGTGATACGTTAATCTGCGGCAGGAACGGAGGGTGTCCGCTTGCGTTATCTGGTCGCCGCCTGCCTGCTGGGTCCGCAATCCTTTGCTGCCGCCGGCGCCGCGCCCGAGGCCTTCGAAGCGACCGTGCTGCCCGGCGACCAGGGCATGCTCGAGGCCGCCGCGGCATGAGCGGCACCACAGGCCTGCGACTCGTCGTCATCGTCGCGGCCTGCCTGCCGTGGCTGGCGGCCCGGGCGCAATCGCCGGCGGCCGCGCCGCCGGCCAAACCGCCGGCCAAACCGCCGGCCGTCCAGCTGTTCTCGCCCGAAGGCAGCGTCAAGGACGTGCGCCAAGTGCAGGCGCGCTTCAGTGCGCCGATGGTCGCCTTCGGCGATCCGACGCTCGCCGATCCGTTCACCGTCGACTGCGCCGCGGCGGGCAAGGGGCGCTGGGCCGACGCGCGCAACTGGATCTACGATTTCGACGAGGACCTGCCGGGCGGGCTGCGCTGCCGCTTCACGCTGAAGCCGGGGGCCAGGACGCTCGACGGCAAGGCGCTCGGCGGCCGGCACGAATTCAGTTTCGATACCGGCGGCCCGTCGATCCGCACGTCGTTCCCGCGCGACGGCTCGGAAGAGATCGACGAGGAACAGGTGTTCCTGCTTGCGCTCGATGCCGTGGCGGATCCCGCTTCCATCGGCCGACACGCGCACTGCGTCGTCGACGGTGTGCAGGAGCAGATCGCGGTGGACGTGCTGACGGGCGCCGCGCGCGAACAGATGCTCGCCGAGCGCAAGGCGCTCGGCTATTCCTATTTCCAGCTGCTGTGGAAATCCGGCGCGCAGTCGAGTGCGCGGGTGCGCGACCGTTCGGCCGAAAAAGCCGAGGCCGAGATCGCCGTGTTGCGCTGCCGGCGTACCTTGCCGCCGGCAACCCAGGTGCGCCTCGTCTGGGGCGCGGGCATCACCACACCCTCCGGCATCGCGACCGCGAACGACCAGTCGCTCGCGTTCCGCGTACGGCCGGCCTTCACGGTGCGGATCGAGTGCTCGCGCGCCAACGCCGACGCCGGCTGCCTGCCGATGCACCCGGTCCACGTGGTGTTCGGCGCGCCGGTCGCGCGGGAGTCGGCGATGGCCGTGCGCCTGCGCTTCGCCGACGGCACCGAACTCGCGCCGGCAACGCCTGCCGGCGCACCGCCGCCGGTGCTGGATTCCGTTTCCTTCAAGGGCCCGCACGCGGCCGCGACGACTGCGACGGTGCACCTGCCGCCCGGCATCCGCGATGACGCCGGCCGCGCGGCCGTGAATGCCGCACGCTTCCCGCTCGAGATCACGATCGACGAGTACCCGCCGCTCGCGAAGTTTTCAGCCGAGTTCGGCATCCTCGAATCCACCGAGGGCGGCGTACTGCCGGTGACGCTGCGGAATCTGGAGGCGGCCGTCCCGGCGCAACGGGCGGCGATGCCGGGCAGCCAGATGCGGCTCGGCAGCGAGCCGCGCGCGATTTCCGCGTGGCTGCATCGCGTCGAGTCGGCCAACCGCTCGCGCGGCGAATGGCTGCGGGACCCGAAGACCCGCGAGCGCCACTGGCGCGAGGACACGGGTGACCGCTCCATCTTCGACCCAGGCGAATCGGCGTCGCTCACGAAATTCTCGATCGCCAAGTCCGAGGGCGCGAAGCCCGCCGAGGTGATCGGCATCCCGCTCGGCGCGCCCGGGTTCTATGTCGTCGAACTCGCGAGCGAACGCCTCGGCGCGTCGATGCTCGGACGGCCCGCGACGCGTTACGTCTCGACCGCGGCGCTCGTGACGAATCTCGCCGTTCATTTCAAGTGGGGCCGCGAGGCGTCGGCCGTCTGGGTCACGCGTCTCGACGACGGCAGCGTCGTGCCGGATGCCAAGGTCGTGATCGCCGACCACTGCGACGGCACGGTCCGTTGGGAAGGCCGCACCGATGCCGACGGCATCGCCGCGATACGCCAGGGCTTCGGCGAGCCGCACAGCTACGGTGGCTGCCATTCCACGCAGTCGAGACCGCTGATCGTGCTCGCGACCGTCGCCGACGACACCGGCATCGCGGTGTCGAGCTGGACCGACGGCATCGAGCCTTACAACTTCGGCCTGCCGACCAGCAGC
>JANNKZ010000281.1:0-5071 GCA_031396515.1 Gammaproteobacteria bacterium | reverse complement strand
AGCTCGCCGTTCACGGCTGCCCCCGCCGCGGAGGCGATCAATATCGATCTCGATAATGACGCGGATACCGACTACACCGTGCAGATTGCCGTGCCGCAGTGCGTGTACGCGGCGCAGGCCTTCGGCGCCGATCCGAGCAGCGTCTCATTGCCGCCGACGATGACGGTGGCGTCCACTTGGAACACGGTCTGGGATCTCGATGCGAACGTCGCGCCCGCCAGCAACGTTGGCGGCGCGCAGGTGCGCGTGCGCTCCGGCGTGCGCGTACTGCTTACCGAAGCCGAAAAGGACCTGGTTTGTCCGTGACACACGAATTCAGCAGGAGCATTTCCATGAAGAACAAGCTTGTGGCCGGCGCGATGCTGGCGGGCAGCTTACTGATCGGTCACGGCCGGGCCCTGGCGGAGGACATCGACTTGTTCGTCCAGCCGGCGGGCTCGGCGGCCGGTGCGCCAAACGTGCTGATCCTGCTCGATAACACGGCGAACTGGGGTCCCGCCACCGCCTTCGCGAATGAAATCGCGGCGCTTTCGGCGACGCTCAACAACCTGCCGGTCAACCCGGACGGTACCGCGGCGTTCCGTGTTGGCCTGATGCTGTTCACCGAAACTGGCAACCCGAACAGCAACACTGACGGCGGCTACGTGCGCGCCGCGATCCGCGACTTGACCGCCGCCCACAAGACGCGCCTTGTCAATCTGGTCAACAGCCTCAACCGGACCGGCGACGTATCGAACGGCGGCAAGGCCGGCAAAACCTATTCGGAGGCGTACCAGTATTTTCAGGGCTACGCGCCCTTCTCCGGCAACAGCAAGGTCAAGACGGATTACCTGGGCAATATCTCGGGAACAGTGCAGTCCCGGGCCATCTATTTGCAGCCTGGCAACGCGATCAACTCCTTCGCGGGCTCGCCTTACAACAGCCCGTTGATTGCCGGCAATTGCGGCCGCAACTACATCATCTACATCAGCAACGGTGCGGTGCAGGACAATAACTCCGACAACACGACTGCGACCACCCGGCTTGCGACCGCTGCATCGGCGGAAGGCATTGCCGGAGCGACCAGCACCATCGCGATCTCGCCGAGCGGATCGCAGAGCAACGTGGTCGACGAATGGTCCCGATTCATGCGGCGCAGCACCCTCGGCGTCGTCAGCTACACGGTGGACGTCGACAAGGTCCTGACCGGCCAGGGCCCGGGCTGGAGCGCGCTGCTCCGGAGCATCGCGGGCGTCAGCAACGGCCGCTATTTCGACGTCAATTCCGCCGTGGGCGGTGGCGCGCAGATCGCCGATGCGCTGGCCCGCATTTTCTCCGAGATCCAGGCCGTGAACAGCGTGTTCGCCTCGGCCAGTTTGCCGGTCAGCGTCAATACGCAGGGCACCTTCCTGAACCAGGTCTATGTCGGCGTGTTCCGTCCGGATGCGGATGCGCTGCCCCGCTGGCCGGGCAACCTGAAGCAATACAAGCTCGGTATCGTCGCCAACCAGTTGCGCACGCTGGATGCGGACGACGATCTCGCCATCAACTCGGGCACCGGATTCATTACGGAATGCGCCCGTAGTTTCTGGACGCCGTCCACCGTGGACACCTACTGGGCATTCCGCCCGCAGGGTGGCTGCCTCGCGGTCGCCAACTCCGATGCATCCAACTATCCCGATGGCAACATCGTCGAGAAAGGCGGCCAGGCCTACCGGTTGCGGACCTCCGTGACGCGCACGGTCAAAACCTGCAGCCCGACCTTCGCGTCCTGCACGGCGGCGACCGATTTCGACACCGCGAACGCCGCCATCACGACCGCCTTGCTCGGCGCCGCCACCGACGCGGAACGCGATGCGCTGATCACCAGGACGCGCGGCCAGGATCTCGACGACGAGGACGTCGATGCCGTCACGTCCACCGAGATGCGCCCGTCGTCGCACGGCGACGTGCTGCATTCCCGGCCGGTCGCAATCAACTACGGTCCGACCGTCGCGCCCGATGTCGTGATCTTCTATGGCGGCAACGACGGCGTATTGCGTGCCGTGAATGGCAACCGCTCGAACGCCGTCGGGACTTTCGGGGCCGGCAACGAACTGTGGTCGTTCGTCGCGCCCGAGTCTTATGGCAACATCAAGCGGCTGCGCGATAACACGATCCCCATCAACTTCACGGGTTCGCCGCTGCCGCCCCCCGTCCGGCAGCCGAAGCCCTACGGTTTCGACGGCCCGATCACGGCTTACTCGGACGCGAGCAACAAGTGGATCTTCGCGTCGATGCGCCGCGGCGGACGGGTACTGTACGCCTTCAACGTCACGGACATGGTCGCAACGCCCGGCAACTCCACGTTGATGTGGAAAATCGGCTGCCCGAATCAGGGCAATGACACGGGTTGCTCGAGCGATTACGTCGGGCTGGGGCAGACCTGGTCCACGCCGCAGAACCTCAAGACGAATGGCTACACCACCGCCGGCACCCCGAGGCCGATGCTGATCATGGGCGCCGGCTACGACACTTGCGAGGACTCGGACCCTCACACCTGCACAGCGACGGCGAAGGGCCGCAGAGTCTTCGTCATTGACGCGCAGAGCGGTCTGGGCCTCATGAGCTTCACGACCGACCGGCCCGTATCGGCGGACGTGTTCGTCGTGCCGGACGGCACCACCGGCCTCGCGAAGTACGCATATGTGGCCGATACCGGCGGCAACATCTACCGCATTTCCGGCGCCAGCGCGAACCTGCCGTTCGGCGCCACCGCGCCGGCGAGTTGGACGATGACCAAGATCGCTTCGCTCGGCTGCGACAGTGCCGGCGGAACGAGCCCGTCGGTCGGCTGCCCGATGAACCGCAAGTTCCTTTCGGGGCTGGACGTGGTCGAATACAACGGGGTTTATCACGTACTGATCGGATCGGGCGACCGCGAAAAGCCGCTACAGACCTTCACCCTGGCCTACAACGTGGAGAACCATTTCTTCATGCTCAAGGATAATCCGGCGGATACGGAGTGGCTCTCTGACGAGACGGCAAACTGCGGCTCCGCTGTGATGTGCCTGGACTCGCTGGTGCCGATCGCGAACAGCGGCGGGGATCCGGATGCGGCCGATCTCGCGGCGATGAAAGGCTGGTATCTAGGGATGCGCGACCACGAGCAGGTCGTCACCTCGGCGATCACCGTGTTCGGTACGACGACCTTCAGCACCCACACACCGACCATCCCGGACGTCGTCACGTGCGCGTCCAACCTGGGCACCGCGCGGGTCTATAACGTCCGCTTTGCGAATGCCGCGCCGGCCAATGGCGCCAATAACCGCGACGAGCCCATCTCCGGCGGCGGCCTTCCGCCATCGCCGGTGGCGGGCATGGTCGAGCTGGATGACGGCACGGTAGTGCCGTTCATCATCGGCGCGGACGGCGACTCGCCGCTGGAAAGCAGCCTACCGAGCCCGCCGTCGACCGGCACGCAGCCGAAGAGCCTGACGTACTGGTACATCGATCAGTAGGGCGGGATTGTCCATGGAAATCGCAACAGCGGCAGCAGAGCGGCTCGGGCGCGGGGCCCGGGAACGCGGCCTGACCATGATCGAGATGATGACGGCCCTCGTGGTGGTGGCCGTCCTCTTTGCCATCGCCGTGCCGTCGTACCGGAACGCATCGCTGGGCAGCCGGCTGAGCGCCTCCGCCAACGACCTGCTGGCGAGCGTGCAGCTGGCGCGCAGCGAAGCGATCAAGCGCAATGTCGCGGTGACGCTCTGCGCCTCCGCTGACGGGGCGACCTGCGCCGGCGGCGGCGGCTGGGAGCAGGGTTGGGTCGTGCGGGCCGCGGCGCTGGTCATACAGACCCAGCAGGCGCTGCCGGACGGCTACCTGGTCACCCAGACCGGCGGCACGCTGCCGCTCAACTTCCAGCCGATCGGCATCGGGGCGACCGCGGCGGTCTTCACCGTCTGCCGCGACGATCCGGACGGCAGTCAGGAGCGCGTCGTCAACGTGACGGCCGCCGGCAGCGCCTACGTGACCCGCACCGAGATCGGCACCTGCTCCTGATCACTGGCCCGGAGTCGCACGCTCCGCTAGACTGATTCCCCGTCGTCAGCGGGCCAATGCCGGCCCGCGCATTCCAGATTGCGGCGGCGGGGTTCCAGATGACTCGATTCGTATTCGTGACCGGCGGCGTCGTGTCCTCGCTCGGCAAGGGCATCGCGTCCGCCAGCCTGGGCGCGATCCTCGAGGCCCGCGGACTCTCGGTCCGCATGGTCAAACTCGACCCCTATATCAATGTGGACCCGGGCACGATGAGCCCGTTCCAGCACGGCGAGGTCTTTGTCACCGAGGACGGCACCGAGACCGACCTCGACCTCGGCCACTACGAGCGCTTCGTGCGCACGACCACCGGCCGCAACAGCAACTTCACGACCGGGCGCATTTACGAGCGGGTGATCGCGCGCGAGCGCCGCGGCGATTACCTCGGCGCCACGGTGCAGGTGATTCCGCACATCACGGACGAGATACGCCGCAGCGTCATCCAGGGCGCCGGCGATGCCGACGTCTGCATGGTCGAGATCGGCGGCACGGTCGGCGACATCGAGTCGCTGCCGTTCCTCGAGGCGATCCGGCAGATGGGTGTCGAGCTCGGCCGCAGCAACTGCGTGTACATACACCTGACCCTGGTGCCAATCGTCGGCGGCTCCGGCGAGATCAAGACCAAGCCGACGCAGCATTCGGTCAAGGAACTGCGCGGCATCGGCATCCAGCCGGACGTGTTGCTGTGCCGCTGCCGCGACCCGCTGCCGGACGAGCAGCGCCGCAAGATTGCGCTGTTCACGAATGTCGAGGAGCGCGCGGTGATCTCGGCCGTGGACGCGGACGACATCTACCGCATCCCGCTGCTGCTGCACGAGCAGCGGCTCGACGAGATCGTCTGCGAGAAGCTCAGCATCTCCGCCCCGCCTGCGGATCTCCGCGAATGGCAGCAGGTCGTCGCGGCGCGAAACCTGCACGAGGCGACCGTCAACATCGCGATGGTGGGCAAGTACGTCCAGATCCGCGATTCGTACATCTCGCTGAACGAGGCCCTGCGCCACGCCGGGCTACG
>JANNKZ010000267.1:0-4698 GCA_031396515.1 Gammaproteobacteria bacterium | reverse complement strand
TCGGCCGAGGGCGCGAAGGCGTAATAGGGCTGCACCTTCGTTCGCCGGTAGAAACCGTTCAGCCAGTCGATCGTCTGGCCGCAGGCATAGGAGCCGCCGGCATTCTCGAAATGCGCGAATCCCGCGAGCGACGGCTCCGCGAATGCCGGAAACTGCGCGCGCACGAAATCCAGGTCGAGGGTGCTCATGTTCAGATGATCGCTTCGGGGTCGAGCGCGCCGGCACGGCATTGGGCCGGCAGGTGCTTGTCGGGGAGGCTCGTGATGCCGCGATCGGATGGCTGGCCGCCGTCCTCGAGGTCGAAGTACGCATCCGGCGGCTCCGCGGCCCGGCCGCAGAGCCAGAGCACCTCGCCATCGTCGTTGACGTAGGGCCGCAGGGACAGCCGCTTGCTCTGCATCCGCTCGTCGGCCGCTTTTCCGAAGGTGAGCGTGATCGTGCCGTTCGAGATGTCGAGTTCCTCGACGTAGCGCGAGCCGCCCACGCGGCGTCCAGCCTCTTCGGTGAGCGCGGCTTCCGCGAGATCCGCCGGCCAGCGGCCGGTCTCCTCGACGAACAGCGTCACTTCATTCTTGAAATTTTCGGCAACGACGATGCCTTCCGTCACCTGAGCCCGGGCCGAGTAGTCGACGTAAGCGGGAATCGCAATCGCCGCGAGGATGCCGAGAAAAATGGGCACGAAGGCGAGCAGGAAAATACCCGCGATGCCCCAGGGCGACATGGGCTTCGCCGGCGGCGCGCTGACGACCTGCGCGGGCTCGGTGCCAGCGGCGACCACTACCGTGCCTGCAATCATGTCGTGCAGGGCTTGGCGCTTCTGCGTGAAGGTGACCATGACGTAGCCGACGAAGAAGGTCATGCCGGTGATCCATTCGGCAAAGTAGCGGCCAGTCGCGCGGCCGAAGCTGATCCGGTTGCCCTGGAGATCCGTGACCTTGAGGCCGATCGCCTTCTTGCCCGGTGTCGCCTGCATCGCGCTCGATTCGAACAGTGCAGTGTAGAGCCAAGGCCCGACGATCGAGGCGATCCAGACCAGGATCGTCAGCAGGAAAAGCAGCGGCGGCAGCAGCGCGGACAGCGCGCTAACCAAACCGAGCAGCAGCACCGAGCAGAGGATGATGACGCCATCAATCAAGGCGGCGCCGACGCGGATCCAGAAGCTCGCGAAGACCGTTGGTCCTTGCGCAGCGACGGCAACCGGGGCCGGGGAAAGGGGAGGGGCCGTCAGCGACTGTCCGCACTGCGCGCAAAGCTCGGCGGACTCGGCGTTCTCGGCGCCGCATTGGCTGCAGAACATGGTCATCCTCCCGTCAGACGATTCCGATCCTACACCGCGGCGCGTGCCGACTGTTGCCGGCCCCCGTTATTTCCGGACTAGGAAAGTCCCGGACAAAAAAAAAGGCCGGACACCCGCGGTGTCCGGCCCGTTCGTTTAGGGAAGCTCCGATCAGCCGCCGCTGGACGGCTCCACCGGTTTCTGCTCCTGCCCGTCGCCGTGCCGGCGATGCTTCTGGTGGGCGGCGCGCAATTCTTCCTTCGAAAGCAGGCCGTTGCCGTCGGTGTCCATTCGCTCGAATTTTTCCCGCGTCACGCTCGAGCGTACGGTTCGCATCTCGCTCTGACTGATGCCGCCGTCGCCGTCCGTGTCCATGTTCTCGAACAGCTTGGAGCCGATGCTGACCTTGACTTCGTCCTGGGAGACCTTGCCGTCGCTGTTGCTGTCGAAGCTCGCGTAGCTCTCCTTTGACAGGTCGGGGTGAGCAGTGTGCAGCTCCTCCAGCGTGTAATTGCCGTCCTTGTCGGCGTCGATACTGCCGTAGCGGTGGCGCTTGCCGCGACCGCTCGGCCACTCGTCGTCGCTCAGCTGGCCGTCGTGGTTGGCGTCGGCGGCGTTGAACTTCTCGATTGAATAGTCTGGCCGTACGGCCTGCATCTCGGCCAGGTCGATCCGCCCGTCCTTGTTGGCGTCAATCTGGGCCCGGTCGGGATGGCCTCCCGCGAAGGCAGGGGCTGACAGCAGCGCGGCAATGGTCGCCGCGAGTACCGCGGGCTTGCCCATTTTCGGTCCATGAATCATCGCGTATCCCTCCTTGGGATCGTTGGGGGCGCCCTTGAATGGACCCATTCCGGATGCCCGGGGTTCCCGATGGCCCCGCCGATGGCATAGTGCTGACCCCATGACCGGCTACCTGTCCCCCGAACAGATCATCCGCTACCGGCAGGACGGATTCCTCCTGCTGCCGGACTTCGTGGACGCCGACCGCTGCCTGGCATTGCGCCGGCGCGCGATGGAGCTGGCCGAGCGCCACGTGCCCTCGCCGCAGCAGGCGACGATCTTTACGGCCGACGGCCAGGCCCTGCATGCGAGTGACCAGTACTTCCTGACCAGCGGCGAGGCGATCCGCTGTTTCTTCGAGAAGGACGCATTCGACGCGGGCGGCAGGCTCAGGGCCGAGGCACACCTCTGCCTCAACAAGCTCGGCCACGCGATGCACGACCTCGACCCGGTGTTCGATGCGTTCAGCCGCACGCCGGAGCTCGCCGCGGTCGCCGCGGACATCGGCATGAGCGAGCCGTTGCTCCTGCAATCGATGTACATCTTCAAGCAGGCGCGGATCGGCGGCGAAGTTGTCTGTCACACCGACCACACCTACCTCTGGACCGAACCGAAGAGCGTGACCGGCTTCTGGTTCGCGATCGACGATGCGACGACCGAGAACGGCTGCATGTGGGCGCTGCCAGGCGGCCACCGCCTGCCGGTCAAGGCCCGTTCGCGCCTCAACGAGGCGCGCACCGCGACAACACTCGACGTGTTCGATGCCGAGCCGTATCCGTCGGAAGGCTTGGTGCCGCTCGAGGCCCTGCGCGGCACGCTGGTGCTGCTCGACGGCGCGCTGCCGCATCGCTCCGGGCCGAATCGCAGCGACAAGCCGCGCCATGCCTACACGCTGCACGCGATCGACGGCCGCGCGCATTATCTCGAGGACAACTGGCTGCAGCGGTCGGGACTGCGCCCGCGCGGATTCGCGGGCTAGTCGCTCACGGCGTCTCGACGGCGTGCCACCACTCGCGAAACGTCCGGCACTGGCCGGGCTCCGCGAAATCCGCCGTCAGCACGCCCTCGATGCGGACTTTTGCCCGGGCCGGCAGACGCAGGAAATCGGCGCGCCAGGACGCAATGCCCTTCGCGCCGTTGACTGCCAGGACCTCGAACGTGAAGCGGATGTCCTGTTGCTGCGAGACTGCGCCTTCCCAGGCCGCGGCAACGCCCGTGCGCCCGCGCTGGGGCGGATCGAGCGGCGTCCAGTAGTACTCGGAGTCCTCGCTGAACAGACGCGCAGCGGCCGCAGCGTCGCGGCCTTCCCAAGCGTTCCCGTAGCTCTGAAGCCAGGCCTCGAAATCGGCAGTGGTGATCGTCGCCATCAATGCCGCCAGAGCCGGGCGCTCGCGAGACGGGCGCCTTCGGCAAGCGAGGCGAGCTTGAGGTAGCAGATGTCGGGGTCAATCGGGCCGAACCCGGCAAAGGTGCCGAATCCGCAGTCGGTGCCGGCGATGACGCGCTCGCGTCCGACGATGTCGGCGATGCGCTGGATGCGCTCGGCGACCAGCTCCGGGTGCTCAACGTAGTTGGTGGTCGTGCTCAGCACGCCCGGAACCAGGATCTTGTCGTCGGGGATTTTCTGGTCGCGGAACACGCGCCATTCGTGCGCGTGCCTCGGATTCGCCGCCTCGAACAGCAGCGCCTGCGGCTTCGCGCGAATGACGATCGGCAGCAGCACCTCGAGCGGCACGTCGTGATGGTGCGGCCCTTCGTAGTTGCCCCAGCAGATGTGCATGCGCAGGCGGTCCGCCGGTATGTTCCGGAGTGCGTGATTCAGGACTTCGACGTGGCGCGCGGCGCGGTCGAGATACTCGCCGACCGCGGCATCGCGATACATCGTGTGACGGCCCATGCCGAAGTCCGGCGCGTCGATCTGCAACAGGAAACCTGCAGCGGCGATAGCCTCGTATTCCGTGCGCATCGCCTCGGCGATCGCCTCGAGGTATTCGTCCGGCGTCGGGTAGAAGTCATTCGGCTGGAACAGCGCGATGACGCCGGCCGATGCCGCGTTCAGGAAAGCGTCCGCCGGCTTCGCCGCGTCGACCGCGCGGGTGAAATTGATGAGGTCCTCCTTGAGCGGCTTCGTGTCCTTGACGCGGATTTCGCCGATGCAGCGCGGGCGGCGGTACTTGGCGGTGGTGCCGCGCTCGGCGAGCTTGGTCAGCAGGCGGGGGAATTCAACCAGGTCCTGGCCGGGTTCGCGCGGCGTGTCGCCGCCGAAACCCTCGAAACTGTCGGCGATATAAGTCGCGTAACTGATCTTGCTCATCTCGCCGTCGCTGACCACGTCGATGCCGGTCTCGACCTGGCGACGAACGACGTCGCGCACGGCATCCGAGATGACGCGTGCCGCGGCGTCCGGATCGTCGACCGCGCCTTTCTCGCGCGCGAACAGCACGTCGCAGACCGGCTGCGAGCGCGGCAGGCTCCCGACGTGGGTCGTCAGGATCCGGTCAGTACTTCCTCTCATCGATAGGTGTTGTTCGACGTGTGGTCGCCGGCGAGCCAGCGCTTGAGTTCCGAGTGCGCGTCCTGGCGCCTTGCCGCGTTGATCTTCGCGACGTCCGGATGGTCGTGCGTGAACTCGACGATCATGC
>JANNKZ010000255.1:0-2828 GCA_031396515.1 Gammaproteobacteria bacterium | reverse complement strand
TCGCCCGGCTTCACGAAAGCGTTCATGACGCTGGCGATCGCAGCATCGGCGGAGTCCGCTGCGGGCGCCGCGAGCGCGCAGGCAGCCAGGCCGCAGCCAGCGATGAACGCGGCGGCGCGCGCACGGGAAACGACGAGGAGGCGAGAAACAAATATCATTCTGATTCAGACTGTTGGGCGCCCAGCGAGCCTTCCATGATACACAGCCCGTACCTCCTCTTCCTCGGCGACGCGCCGGACCTCGCGACCGCCAAGACTGCGGCCGGCATCCTTCAATGGCGGCCTGAACTCTGCGCCGGGCAGTTGCGCCTGCCGGGGTGCCGTGTGGATCTCGGCCTGCCTGATCTCATGCCCGTGGAGGCGGCAGCGAAGGGCTTGCGTACGCTGATCATCGGCATCGCGAACGACGGCGGCTTCATCGCCCCGAACTGGGTTGCCGCCATCGTCGAGGCACTGGAGGCCGGACTCGACGTGGCCTCGGGACTGCATGAGCCGCTCGCAGGCGTGCCGGACATCGCCACGGCCGCCCGACGCACCGGCCGCGAGTTGATCGAGGTCCGCCAGCCCGCGGAATCCTTCATGCCCGGGACCGGCCGCAAGCGCAGCGGCAAGCGGCTGCTCACGGTCGGCACCGATTGCGCCGTGGGCAAGAAATACACGGCGCTCGCGATCGAGAAGGAACTGCGCGCGCGCGGCGTGGATGCGGACTTCCGCGCGACCGGGCAGACCGGGATCTTCATATCCGGCCGCGGCAACGCCGTCGATTCCGTCGTATCCGATTTCGTCTCGGGTGCCGCCGAATGGCTGTCGCCCGACGCCGCGCCCGCGCATTGGGACGTCATCGAGGGCCAGGGGTCGCTGTTTCATCCGGCCTACGCCGGCGTGACCCTCGGCCTGCTGCACGGCAGCCAGCCGGACGTGCTGGTGCTGTGTCACGATCTCGCGCGCACGGAAATTGCGGACTATCCCGGCTTTGCCATCCCGGGTTACGAAGCCGCGTTCGAGACTTATCTCACAGCCGCACGCCTGACCAACCGCGAGGCGCGCTTCGCCGGCGTCAGCCTGAATACTTCGATGCTCGGCGCAGCGGACGCGCACCGCGCGCTCGCAGAAGTCACGGCGCGCGTGTCGCTGCCCTGCTGCGACCCGATCCGCACCGGCGTCGCCCCGATCGTGGATCGCATCCTCGCCGCGTGATTCCCGGCTCGCTGCGGTCAGTCAGCGGCGCAGGGTGAACGTGTCGCCATCCGCGTCAAGTTCGAAGGCGCCGTCGCGAATGGCCTGCAACCAGCGCGCCGTCTGCACGACGCCGCCAAACGCGAAAAAATGCGGCTTCACGAGGCGCGCCGCCAGCGCGCCCTCGCGCGCCCGGGCCATGGCGAGCAGCATTTCCTCCGCGGAGGATTTCAGGTTGCGCATCAGCTTCAGCGTGTTGGCATTGGTCAGCAGCGCCTGCAGCGACGCGCCGACGCCGCAGACCTTGGCATAGCGGATCAGGGTAGCGAGCGTGGCCGGGCCCATGATGCCGACGTGCACCGGCAACCGGATGCCCTCCTCGTCCAGGCGCCGCACCCAGGCGGTGACCGCATCGGCATCGAAGCTGAACTGCGTGACGATGTAGAGCGTCGCGCCGGTGTGATCGGCATAGCGCTGTTTTTCCTGCAGCGACTGCCACAGCACCGGATCCTCGACGCGCTGGTGACCTTCCGGATGTCCGGCGACACCGAGCGTCGTGATGCCGTGGGCCTCGAGTGCGCCGGTCGCGAGCAGGTCGAGCGTGCTCGCGAAAGGACCGGCGGGCGGCCGCAGGTCGCCGGCCACGAGCAAGGCACGATCGATGCCGCCAGCCTGCAGGCGCGCGAGCGCGTCGTTAAACGAGCGTTCGTTCGGGATGCGCCGTGCGACGAGATGCGGGCAGGCGCGGAACCCGTCACTCTCGACTTCGCAGGCGGCTTCCGCCACGTCGGCCACCGTCGAGTTCGGCGTGTGCGCGATGTAGATCGGCGTGCTGGGGGCGAGCTGGCCGACCAGCTGGCGGCGAGCCTCGCGATCGTGCGACGTCACTTCCATGGACGCCGGGAGTGAGAAATCGATGATCCGCTGACGGAGATCCATCAGGCAGGGTGCCCCTGCCAGGGCATCGGTTCACTCACGCTCGAGCGCGTCCGCGGTCACGAATCTCGGGCGTATATCGATCGGCACGTCCGTCAGGCGGTCGATCACCGCCTGCACCGGCGGGCGCATGACGATCAGCCGGTCGAACAGCTTTTTGGTCGCCGCGTAGTTGCCGGTCGCCTGCAGCGTCAGGAGTTCACGCGTCAGCCCGGCGACGCCTTTCTTGGCCTTCTTCAAGTTCACGCTGAAACTGCCGTCCCGGTTGACCGTGAAGGCGCCGGCGTCGAGCAGGTAATTCACCTGCAGCGCCATGCCCTTGGCATGCGACTCGGTCATGCCGAAGCGCAGCGTGCGGAACGTGGAGGCGAGGAACGTCGTGTACATCGCGCGTTCCAGCTTGCGGTCGATCACGCCCTTGTCCATCAGCTGCTGCAGCGCCCAGAGCCCCGAGACGTCGGCTTTCGCCTCCTCGAGCACGCTGTAGAGTTCCTTGACGGCCTGGCGCACGCCGCCGCCGCTGCCGCCCGCGCCGGTGTTCGTGGGCCCAAGGCCGTGCATGATCTCGTGCATCAGGATGTGCGTGAAGAATGCCTCGAAGTTGACGAACGACTGGTCCTCCGCGGAGAGCGCGACTTTCGAGATCGGCATCAGGACCTTCCGGAACTTCGCCTCCTGGTAATTCTTCAGCATCGTGCGCTTCGAACCCATTTCCGC
>JANNKZ010000194.1:0-2808 GCA_031396515.1 Gammaproteobacteria bacterium | reverse complement strand
CACGGCGGGGCCCGTTACTTCGAGCCGGAGACTTCGGTGAAGGGATTCTTCGGCTTCGGCCTCGGGCTCAGTCGCGACCGCGCGCCCGGCACCGCCAACGCCGACTACGCGTGCCTGCAGTATGGCCAGACCGACGCCGATCCTGCGCCCGAATGCATTCTCTTTGACTTCTCTGATCCGCTGGAACCGGGCGATCCCGCGAACGGCGGCGATGGTGATTACGACGCCAACGGCCCGGCTTGGTCCGCGAACGGTGAATGGCGCTGCCCCTCGCAGGATGATTCCGCGGGCGACGAGCCCTGCCAGAATGTCGACAAGAGCATCAAGGAGAGCGACCAGGTGTTCCGGGTGAACCTTTCCTGGAAGGCGACGGACACCTCCCTGCTCTACGCTACCTGGTCCGAAGGCTATCGGCCGGGCGGCATCAACCGCAATCCCTTTGCAGGGGGCTACGTCTCCGACTTCCTGACCAACTACGAGATCGGCTGGAAGTCGCGCTTCCTGGGTGACCGCCTGCAATTCAACGGTGCGGTATTCCTCGAGGAATGGGACGACATCCAGGTCTCCTTCCAGGGAGCGAATGGCATCACGCAGGTCGCCAATGGCGGAGCCGCCGAAGTTCAGGGCATCGAGGCGCAACTCGACTGGCTGGCCACCGACAATCTCCGTCTCGGCCTCGCCGCTGCTTACTACGACAGCGAGTTGACGGAAGACTACGTCGATTTGTACCCCGACGGCACTCTCGCCAACGTCAAGGCCCCGGCAGGCACGGCGCTGCCGCTCACGCCGAAATTCAAGGGCAACGTGATCGCGCGCTATTCGTTCCCGCTGGGCGGGTTCGATGCCTACACGCAAGGGGCATTCACCTACCAGGACAGTGCGTCTAGTTCCCTGGAAATCGCGGACAACGACATCATCGGCGACATCCCGTCTTCGAGTTACCTCAACCTGGCCTTCGGTTTCGAGAACGAGAAATATGGGATCGAGCTCTTCGTGTCGAACGCCACGAACGAGGACGCGCCGCTCGGCATCAATACCGAGTGCACTACCTCAGTCTGCGGCGTCCAGCCGATAGCCGTGAGGGCCCGACCGCGCACATTCGGCATCCGGTTCACGCAGGACTTCTAGTCGCCCTGCGGGCCGAGCCCGGTGATCGAAGGGGGCGTCGCAGGACGCCCCCTTTTTCTTAGACGTTTGAATCCGGAAACGACGCCTTGCGCCGGTTCATGTAGTCGAGGAGCGCCTCGTCCACCGCCGGGTCGAGCGCCGGCTCGACGTATTCGGCGAGCTGCTTCTTCCACGATTCGTTCGCGCGCACCGCCAGGTCTTTCGCGCCTTCCGCTTCCCACTGCTCGTAGCTGTTGTTGTCGGCGATCGGCGAGCGGTAGAACGCCGTCTCGAAATTGGCGAGGGTGTGCGCGCAGCCGAGGAAGTGCTTGCCGGGCCCGACTTCGCGGATCGCGTCGAGCGCCTGGCCGTTCTCGGAGAGGTCCACGCCCTCAAGCAGCGTGTGCATCATCCCCGCCTGGTCCACGTCCATGACGAACTTCTCGTAGCCCATGGACAGCCCGCCCTCGAGCCAGCCGGCGGTGTGCAGCACGAAATTCACGCCGGCGAGGCAGGTCGGCAGCAATGTCTGCGCCGACTCGAAAGCGGCCTGCGCGTCCGGGATCTTCGACGCGCACAGGCTGCCGCCGGAGCGGAACGGGACGCCGAGCCGGCGCGCGAGCGCGGCCATGATGTAGAGCACGAGCGCCGGCTCCGGCGTGCCGAAGGTCGGCGCGCCGGATTGCATCGACAGCGACGAGGCAAAGCTGCCGAGCACCATCGGGCAGCCGGGATTCAACAACTGCATGAACGCCATGCCTGCCAGGGCTTCCGCAAGTGTCTGGGTGGCGGTGCCGGCGACCGTCACCGGCGACATCGCGCCCGCCAGGATGAACGGCGTGACGATGCAGGCCTGGTTCGCGCGTGCATACACCTTGAGCGCGCCGAGCATGGTGGCGTCGTAGGTCATCGGCGAATTGACGTTGATCAGGCTCACGATCACGGTGTTCGGCCGGCCGGTGAGCGGATCCATATAACCGTCGCCGAACAGGATCTTCGCCATCTCGACCGTGTCATTCGCGCGCTCCGGATGGGTCACCGAACCCATGAACGCCTTGTCGCTGTACTTCATATGGCTGTACACCATGTCGAAGTGGCGCTTGTTGACCGGCAGGTCCACGGGTTCGCAGATCGTTCCGCCGGAGTGGTGCAGCGATTTCGCCAGGTAGGCGAGCTTGACGAAGTTGCGGAAGTCCTCGATGCGCGCGTAGCGCCGCCCCTCGTCGAGGTTGCGGATGAATGGCGATCCGTAGGCGGGCGCGAAAACGGTGTGCGGGCCCCCGATCGGCACGTTGCGCGCGGGATTGCGGGCCCGCTGCGTGAACTCGCGCGGCGCCGTCGCCTGGATCAGCTGGCGGCACATACCGCGCGGCATGCGTACGCGCTCACCCTGGACGTCTGCGCCTGCGGTTTTCCAGATCGAGAGCGCTTCCGGATCCTCGCGGAACTCGATGCCGATCTCCTCGAGGATCGTGTCGGCGTTGTGCTCGATCAGCGTCAATCCCTCTTCGCCCAGCACTTCGTAGCAGGGAATCTTGCGCGTGATGTAGGGGATCGAATGGCTCGCATGCGCTGCGCGCACGGCCCGCTTGGCCTCGCGCGCATTCGGGCGGCGGCCTGCGGTCGGCGTTTGCTTCTCATCCATCGTCGATCTCCTGCCTGCCGGGTCCGGCGCCTGGTCGAGTATGGTAACTGCGCCCG
>JANNKZ010000183.1:0-3363 GCA_031396515.1 Gammaproteobacteria bacterium | reverse complement strand
TCTGCATCTTCGAGGTATCACCCGGCGAGCCGGTCTGGCGCCACTACGACTTCATCACGACGGCGCTCGAGAGCCGGCCTGCGATCGAACTGGTCGTCCGCTACATCGCGACGGTCGGGAACTACGATTACGTGCTGGACTGGGTGTTCGACCAGAAAGGCAACATCACCTACCGCGCCGGCGCAACCGGCATCGATTCCGTCAAGGGTGTTTCCGCGCAGAAACTCGGCGATCCGTCAGCGGTGCAGGACACCTCTTACGGACCGCTCATCGCGCCTGGACGCGCGGGCATCAATCACAGCCACTTCCTGTCGCTGCGCCTCGACCTCGACGTCGACGGTACCGCCAACATGTTTGCGCGAAATCTTCTCGTACCCGAGACGCTGACGGGGCAAGCCAACCGGCGCACCAGCATCTGGACAACGAAGGAGGTGGCGGCAAGCACGGATACCGAGGCGAAGTTCAGGTTGAGCTATGAACAACCCGCGATGTGGCACGTCATGAACATTAACCGGAGGAACGCCACCGGTTATCCGGTGAGTTACATGATCCATCCCCGCGGGAATGCGCAGATGCTGATGGACTCGGCCGATCCGGCGTTCGCCCGCGCGCAATTTGCGAATTACCATCTGTGGGTGACGCCTTATGCGCCGGAGGAGCGCTACGCCGCGGGTGACTATCCGAACCAGTCCGAGCCTGGCCAGGGATTGCCCGCGTGGACGTCCCGCTCCCGCGACATCCAGAACCAGGATCTGGTGCTGTGGTACACGATGGGATTCCACCACGTGCCATCATCGGAAGACTGGCCCGTTTACAGCCTCGGTTGGCATGCAGTCACCTTGACGCCTTACAACTTCTTTGACCGGAATCCCGCGCTCGACGTGCCCCCGGCTCCGGCCGCAACAGGCAGGCCCGGCTCATACTGATGGACCTTACGCTCGTCTCCATTGTCGTCGGCCTCGGCTTGACCGTGCTCCTCAGCAGTTTCTATCGCCTGGTCAGGGATTGGAGAAGATCATGAAAAAGTTACTCGCGGCCGCGGCTGCTCTGCTCTCGCTTGTGTTCGTCGCCTGCGGCGAGCAGACGATCGCTGCAAGCGGCGGCCCGCTCACGGAAGCCGACCGGCCGGCAATCCTCGCGACACTGAAGCTGTCTGCCGATGCGACGGGGCAAGTGATAAACGAATGCAGCGAACTGGTGACACCGCAGTTCCTGCCGGCGGACCTGGGCGGTCCCGTCGGCACCGCGGTCCTCTTCGCGATGGGTGGCGGCCCCACGACGGCCACGTGCTACGGAGACGGCCCCGATCTTCACTTGCTGAAGCGTGAAGCCGGTGGTTGGCGCGAAATCTATTCGGCCCGCGGGCGGATGCTGATCATCCTGCCGACTTCCACCGGCGGCGTACGCGACATCGCCGACGGCGGACCTGGCCTCTCCTTTCCGGTCTGGATCTGGAATGGCACCGTCTACGCGCCCGCGGGCCGGGAAATTTCCGACGGCGAACTGGCGGCGATCGAGGCCACGTATCTGCCTTGAGCGGCGCGCCGGAACTTGATCCGACCTGCCGTCACGCCGGCACGGGCACCGGCGGATGCTTCGGAAAGGGCTTGAAGGTCAAGCCAATCAGGAAGGCGCCGATCCCGAGCGCGAACGAGGTAATGAAGAGCCAGGTGTAGCTCGCGAAGGCATCGAAGATCAGGCCGCCAAGCACCGGCCCGGTCGCCATGCCGAGCCCGCCGGCCATCGCCATTCCGCCGATCACCATCCCCATCATCGGCAGCGGGAAATTCTCGCGCGCGATGACGGAATAGAGCGGCATGACGCCGGCGTAGATGAAACCGAAGAGCGCCGCGACTGTGTAGAAGGTCCCGAGATCGCGCGCATAAAGATAGGCCAGCGTCGCCAGCGCCTGGATCAGCAATCCGGCGACCAAGACACGTTTGGCGCCCAGGCGATCGCCGAGCACGCCGAACACGACGCGACCGCCCAGGCCCGCGAGCCCTTCCATACTGTAGATCGACACCGCGAGGATCAGCGGAATGCCGCAGGTCACCGCGTAGCTCACGGTGTGGAAGATCGGGCCGGAATGCGTGGCGCAACAGAAGAAGTTCGTCAACAGCAGGATGATGAACTGGGGCGATCGCAATGCCTGCGCGCGGGACATTGCCGGCGCGGCGTCGTGACTGGCAGCCTCCGTGGCGCCAACACCTTCGAGCGCCGGCGGCCGGCGCACGAGAAACGAAACCGGAATCATGATGGCCGCCACCAGGGCCGCGATGATCAGGAGCGCGGTCCGCCAGTCGTATTGTGAAACGAGCCAGGCCGCGAGCGGCGCCATGGTCATCGGCGCCATGCCCGTTCCCGCGGAAACGAGCGAGACCGCAAGGCTGCGCTGCGTGTCGAACCAGCCGGTGACGCAGGCCATCAGCGGGGCGAAGATCGCGGCCGTCGCGCCGCCGACGAGAATGCCGAACACGAGCTGGAACACGATCAGCGATGGCGCAAGGGCGGTGAGCGCCAGGCTCGCGGCCAGGAGAACCGAGCCCGCGAGGACGACGGCGCGCGGACCGAGGCGGTCGGACAGGCTGCCCCACGCGAGGCTGCCGAGCGCCATGGCCACGAACGCAATCGTCATCGCGGTCGAGACGCCCGTGACGGACCATCCGGTGGCCTCTGCAATCGGCCGCAGGAACACCGGCAACGAGAACAGGGCGCCGAAGGCGACGCAACCGAGCAGGCCCCCTGCCGCGACGATGACCCACCGATAACGGGATTGGCTCATGGCGTGCTTCTCCTGCCAATCAGTCGAACGAGCACCGTCAGGATCGACAATCGGCACGAGTTTCGCGCCAATCCGCGGCTACGCGTCGCACCCGGCCGGCCGCTACGCGCTCAAGTATCGAAGGGACTATCCTACTCGGCGTCGTCAGGGGAGGCATTCCATGGAAATGCACAAGCGATGGCAGGTTCTGCTGCCCGTCCTGTTCGCCTTAATGCCAGCCATTACGCAGGGCGCGGCACTTCATCCGCTCGACGCGTTGGAGGCGTCCGAGATCACGGCGACCACGGCGACCCTGAGAAGCGCCGGACATGTCGACGACCAGACCTTGATCGCCTCGATCACCCTGCAGGAGCCACCCAAGGCTGACGTCCTGGCGTGGAAGACCGGCGAGTCCATCCCGCGAAGTGCGAAAGCCGTGTTCCGGCGCGACTCGCGCACGTTCGAGGCCGTCGTGGACCTGGGCAGCGGAAAGGTCTCGTCGCACCAGGAGATTCCGGGGGCGCAGCCTTCCCTCACTTTTCCGGAGTTGCTCTCCGCCATCGACACCACGACCCGCGATCCGAGAATGCGGAAAGGATTGC
>JANNKZ010000152.1:0-4986 GCA_031396515.1 Gammaproteobacteria bacterium | reverse complement strand
CGCCAGCCAGAATCTCGACTTCCTGGGCGCCGGGGAAACCATCACCTTCTCGTACAACGTGGTGGCGACCGACGACAGCGGCGCGGGCAATGCGGCCAGCGCGCCGACCACGGTGACGATCACGATCACCGGCAGCAACGATGCGCCAGTACTGAATGCGGCCGCAACGCCGGTCCTCGCCGCAGTGGCCGAAGATGCCGGTGCACCGGTGGGCGCGGTCGGCACGCTGGTGTCAGCGCTCGTCAACCTGAATCCGCCCGCTGGCGGACTCGACAACGTGACGGATGCCGACAACGGCGCGCTGACCGGTATCGCAATCACCGACACGAATGATGGCAATGGGACCTGGTGGTTCTCGACCAACAACGGCGGGAGCTGGACGCAGGTCGGCTCGGTGACCGACGCATCGGCGCTGCAGCTCGCGGCAGACGCGAACACACGCGTCTACTTCCAGGCGGACGCCAACTTCAACGGCACCGTCAGCGACGGGATCACGTTCCGGGCTTGGGATCGGACGAGCGGAACAGCAGGGACCAACGCGAATACCACTACGAATGGAGGCAGCACAGCCTTCTCGAGTGCAACGGACATCGCAAGCATCGTTGTCACGGGTGTCAACGACAATCCAGTCGTTGCTGCGGATCGCATTATCGTCTCGAACAGCACCAACGGCATTACGATCCCTGCAAGCGCCCTCCTCAACAATGACACTGACGTCGACGGCCTTGCCATGACGATCACGAGCGTCGGCGCCGCGAGCGGGATCACAGGACTCACGCTAAATGCTAACGGTACGATCAGTTTTAACAGCCTCGCGGCGACGGGCGAGGGAGTTGCGAGCTTCCAATACACTGCGTCGGACGGCGCCGGTGGCAGCAGCACGGTGACTGTGACAATCGATGTTGTCGCTGTCGCGGCCGGAAACACGGCCGACACGGTCAACTTGTCCGGATCCGGCAGCTACCAAGCCTCGTACATCGACGGACGCAATGGCGGTGACAATCTGACTGGCGGCAGCCCTGGCGATATCTTTGTTGGCGGCAGCGGCAATGACTTTTTAAATGGTAGCGTCGGATCAGACCTGTTGATCGGCGGGGACAACGTCGACACACTCAATGGCGATGCAGGAAATGATGTACTTCGTGGCGGACAGAACAATGACACGATTGATGGCGGCGCTGGATCCGAAGACTTGATCGACTTCTCAGACGCAGCAGGCGCCGCAGGTATCACTTTCACGCTGACACAATCTAGCAGCAACACGAACTTTAATACGCCAGGCTCGACGAATCTCGGAACCGATACCTACAGGAATATTGAGGGGGTCATCGGTACTGCCAATGTCGACAACCTCACCGGCAGCGCTTCGAACGACATCATTCGCGGCGGCGGTGGAAACGACACTCTGAATGGTGCGGGCGGAAGCGACCTGATCGATTTCTCGGACGGTAGCGCAGGGCTGACTTTCACGTTGACTAACAATGGCGCAGGCACGGTATTCAATGCCAGCGCGGCAGGACTCGGTACCGACACGTATTCCGGCATGGAAGGCGTCATAGGCACTGCCTTCGGCGACGTGCTCACCGGCAGCGCCTCCAATGACGTGCTGCGCGGCGGCGGCGGCGCCGACACGCTTACCGGCGGTCTCGGCAACGACACCTTCGTCTTCAACACGGCGCCGAACGCTGTCGACTCGATCACAGACTTCAATGCTTCCGAAACGGCGGCGAGCGAGGATTTCGTCGAGTTGTCGTTGGCGATTTTCAGTGGCCTCTCGACGCCCGCCGGTAGCACCTTGTCGTCGTCCGATTTCGCGTCGTCCGATGGTGGCGGAGCGGGCGACAGCGTCGGCGCCTTAGTCAACGTCATTTACGACAGTGCCACCGGCAACTTGTACTACGACTCGGATGGCGGCAGCAGCGCCAACCGCACTCTGGTGGCCAATGTAACCCTGTCGAACCCGGCGGACACATTCGACTACAACGACATCCGGGTCGGTACATGAGGTAGGCCGGCGGCGGTGGCGCTCCCGATCAGGTGCCGGCGACGAACCGGATGAACACCATGGTGCCGTCGGGATCGCCACCGTACGACGCTTCGAGCCGGTCTGGGATAAAATTGAAACTGTGCAGCGCGCCGAAGCCGAGCGTCACGCGTTCACTCACGCGGAAGTCGCGAATCAGCCCGAGCGAGACCTTGCCGACGTCGAACGTCTCCTCGAAGGCGGTGAGATCGTGGGTTTCGATCCGCTCCGCGCGGCCGAACACCTGCCAGTCCACGACAGGAACAACCGCGAGCTCGAATGCGAATGCGTCGCTCGCCTGCTCGCCGGTGGGAGTCTTCCGGCCCCAGGCCAGGCTTGCGGTCCAGCCGCGCGCGTCATCGAACCATGCCCCGTAGCTCGCGCTTGCCGACAGGCGCTCCTGGTCGAGCTCGGGCTCGAGCTGCTCTGGGCTTGCGAGGTCCGCCCATGAAACCTGCAGCGACCAATTTCTCGATGGATTCCAGCTCGCGCGCACGGCCGTACTGTCCATGCGCGGACGCTCGATGTCGTAGCGATCCTGGTCCGGCTCGCGGCCCGTAAAGCGCGAAGCCTCGAGCTTCCATGCGCCGCGCACCAGTCCGGCGGTCAGGACGCCAAAAGTAATGTGCGTCGAGTCGAGCCAATGGTGCGTGATCGGTGCTTCGGGGCTCGCCATCGCCGCGGCCCGGTGCATGAAAGGCGGCGGCCCGAATGCCGGCTCGCCCGGGAGTCCCGCGTAAACGAATCCGCTCGCATTTTCGCCGAGCGGCGTCGACCACGTCGCCGACAGTTCCATGACGAGCTCGTGCGGATGCTGCCGGTCGACCAGTGGAATCGCCCCATCCGCGGACTCGCCCGCGGCCAGCAGGAGCGGGTAGCCCCGCTTGCCCATGAATGGATCCGGGCTCAGCATCGCGCGCAAGGCCAGCGAGTCGCCCGTCGGCCAGGTGCGTCGGGCAGCGCCCATGACCATGCCGGCCACGAACTCGCGCCGATCGCCGCGCGGCCCTCCCTGGTCGTCGTAGACGGCATTGAGAACGGCGTGTCCGGCCAGCATCCAGTTGCCGCGCAGGATGTGCGCCATTTCGTGCGGCGTGCTGTCGGGCTGCCAGGAGGTGCCCGACGCGTCCCGCGACATCGGGTAGTCGCCGAGGGCGCCGCTCATCCCCGATGCGGTCTCGACGTGCTCGTGATGCTGCGGCGCCGGCGAGGCGCTACTAGCCAAGTCGGAAGCGCCGAGTCCGGCGAGGACGACCGCGTGAATGAGGTGGGCGACGATCATCGCCTTCTGATTGTATCGAATGCGGCTCCGGCCACCGGGTGGCAATGCGCATGCTTGACGCCAGTGGCTGACGCGTGTCAGAAGGTCCGGCAGCCGAAAACTGCTGCCACGGCGTCTCGACTAAGGCAGTATCGGGCCAGCAATCCAGGACCTGCGGCAACAGCTGATGTTTCGCAAATCAATTCGTCGATTCACCGTGCTGGTGACTCTGGGTGCCTTCGTGGGACCGATCGCACTGTCAGATTCCACTGGAGCCACCGTGACAGAAAACGCCGCAAAACCTCGCACGCTGGTCATTCTCGGTGCGTCCTACGCCAAGGGCTGGGGTACGCCCGAATTGCCCGGCTTCCAACGCGTGATCAACCGCGGGATTGGCGGAGAGGAAACCAGCGGGATGCTGCGTCGGTTTCAGGCAGACGTCGTGGCGGAGAAAGCGGACACCGTATTGATCTGGGGACACGTCAACAACATCAGCCGCGCGGCGCCCGATCGGGTCGAGGCCGCCAAGGCTGCTGCCCGTCGTGATTTTGATGCGATGTTGAAGCTTGCGCAGTCGGCCAAAATCGAAGTGATCCTCGCCACCGAGGTACCGTGGACCGAGCGGAGCGGCATCCTCGAGACGCTGTATGGCTGGTACGCACGACTGCGCGGAAAGACCAGCTACGCCGCACGCGTCAGCGCACACGTCGAGGAGGTCAACGAATACCTCCGCACCCTGGCGCGGCGCGAGAATTTGCGCCTGCTGGATTTCGGGCGCGCATTTGCCAACGAGGACGGCACGCGCAAGCCCGAGTTCGGGGCGGAGGACGGCAGCCACATCACCCGGGCCGGCTACGACGCCCTTTCGGCTTACGCGCGCGAGGAACTGCAACGCGCGAAATGAGCCACCTTCCGTGCCGGTTCAGTCCTGTGATTTGTTGGATGGCGCTCCCAGAGGGATTCGAACCCTCGTACCAGCCTTGAGAGGGCTGTGTCCTAGGCCTCTAGACGATGGGAGCTATGCCCTGATGAATCCGGCACCGGACCGGAATTAGGGGCTGGTATTATACCGGCCCTTCAACGGCCAACCGCAAGCGGATTCCACTTCTTGAACCAGCCCATTGACCGGGCTCAAGCCCCGGTGATCGTCGCCCGCGAGGACCATCCGCTGTCGCGTTCAATGATCGCCGGCAGCGCACTGAAAGTGCTCTACCGTCTCAAGGACGCGGGATACCAGGGATTCCTCGTCGGCGGTTGCGTGCGCGACCTGCTGATCGGCATCGAGCCGAAGGACTTCGACGTCGCGACCGATGCCTCGCCCGAGGAAGTGCGGCGGCTGTTCCGCAATTCGCGCCTGATCGGGCGGCGCTTCCGCCTCGCGCATATCCGCTTCGGCCAGAACGTGGTCGAAGTCGCGACTTTCCGTGCCGCGAACGAGCCGATCGTTCCGGACGTGGAACCGGAGCTCGACGAAGAACCGGGCGAAGAATCCGCCGAGGAATCGGACGGCTCGCAGTGCGACGATTTCGGCGACGTCAACGGCAACGTGGACGACGGCTCTTTCGACCGCTCACACGATGCGCGCGGCCGCATCCTGCGCGACAACGTCTACGGCACCATCGACCAGGACGTGTGGCGGCGCGACTTCACCTGCAATGCGCTCTACTACAACATCCAGGACTTCTCGATCTGGGATTACACG
>JANNKZ010000126.1:0-8202 GCA_031396515.1 Gammaproteobacteria bacterium | reverse complement strand
TTCGGGTCTCATCGTCGAAGTCGCCAACCGCATGGGCATCCTCGCCGAGGTCGCGACCCAGATCGCGGCCGAACAGAGCAACATCAGCCACGTCAACGTGGATTCCTCCCAGGGCGACCAGTCCACGATCCTGTTCGAGGTCCAGGTTCGAGACCGCGCCCATCTCGCACGCCTGATCCGCGCGATCCGCAGCATGCCGGACGTCATGAAGGTCGAGCGCAGCCTCGCCTGAGGCGCCGTTTTCGCCCGATCCGGCGGCGCTATACTCCCGCCGACCAGCGAGGCTCCCATGGTCCGGGACAGCCGCAAGATTGCCGCGATTCTCGCGGCTGACGTCGTCGACTACAGCCGGCTGATGGGCGCCGACGAGGCCGGCACGCTCGCTGCACTCGCGGTCCGCCGCCGGTTCTTCGACACCCTCGTCCAGGAATTCGACGGCCGCGTCTTCGGCAGCGTCGGCGACAGCCTGATGGCGGAGTTCGCGAGCGCCGTCAACGCAGTGCAGTGCGCGCAGGCGATCCAAGACTGCATCGCCAACGAGAATGCATCGCTGCCGCCCGCGCAACGCATGTCGCTGCGCATCGGCGTCAACCTGGGCGACGTCATCGAAACTGCCGATACCGTCGCAGGCGACGCGGTCAATGTCGCCGCCCGGCTGCAGGCGCTCGCAAAGCCGGGCGGCGTGCTGATCTCGGGCGCGGTCCATGAACAGGTGCACCTCAAGATCCCGGCGCGCTTCATCGCCACCGGGGTGCGGCACGTCAAGAACATCCCCGAGCCCGTGCGCACGTTCGAGGTGCTGCCGGCGGCGGCGCCGGGCGCCGCCGGGCGACTGGCGGATTTTTTCGCGCATCTCCTGTCGCGGCCCGCGTTGCGCGCGATTGCGATCGGCGGCGCCCTCGGGGTCGCGCTGGGTCTCGGGCTGTTCTGGCGCGACCTGCCGGTGCCCACTACCGGATCGAACCTCGGCGAACTGATCGACGGCCGGGCGCCATTGCCGAACTCGATCGGCGTGCTGCCCTTTCTCAACATCGGCGGCGACCCGCGCGACGACTACCTCGGCGACGGCCTCGCGGACGAGCTATCGACGCGCCTCGCCAAGATCCCGGAATTGCGGGTCGCTTCGCGCACCTCGACCTTCGCATTTCGCGGCAAGGGACTTGCCGCCGACAGGATCGCTGCGCGACTTGGCGTCAGTTACGTGGTCGAAGGCAGCGTGCGCCGTCAGGGAAACCGCGTGCGCGTGAATGCGGCGCTGGTCGACGGCGCCAGCGGAGCGAGCCGCTGGTCAAACTCCTACGAAGCCGTCTCGGGCGACATCTACGGGATCGAACAGGACATCGGCCGCCAGGTGATGACCGCCCTCGAGCTTGTGCTCGGCACTCAGGCCGCGGCGGCCGCAAGCAGCGACGGCGAACGCAACGTGGCGGCCCACGACTATTTCCTGCAGGGACTCGCCTACCTGCGCGCGCCGTTGAGTGCGAAGTCGATCGAGGCCGCGGAGCAGCTCTTCCGGCGCGCACTCGCCGAGCAGCCCGACTTCGCGCGCGCGCAGGCGGGTCTCTGCGAGACGCTGGTCGGCCGCTACACGCTCGAGCGGCAACCAGCGCACGTGACGGCCGCGGAATCCGCCTGCGCAGCGGCCGAGGCGCTGGACGGCACCGCAAAGGAGGTGCACGTGGCCATCGGGCAACTCCGGCTCGCGACCGGCAAGCCGGCCGAGGCGGAGCGCGCCTTCCGCGATGCGCTCGCTCTCGTGCCGCAATCGTCCGACGTGCTGATCGGCTTGGGCGATGCGCTGGACGCCGGAGGCAAGTTCGACGAGGCCGACGCCGCCTACCGGCGGGCGATTGCCGCGCAGCCGCGCTATGCGGGAGCCAACATCGCCTACGGCAACTTCCTGTTCGGGCGCGGCCGGCCGGCGGACGCGATTCCCCCGTATGAACGTGCGACGCTCTTCTCTCCCGACAACACGAATGCCTTCAACAACCTGGGCGCTGCTTATCTCTACCTCGGCGATTTCGAGAAAGCAGGCACCGCCTTCCGGCGTTCCCTCGAGCTCGAGCCGCGCAGCATCAGCTATTCGAACCTGGGAACCGCGCAGTATTACCGCGGCCGTTATGGCGAGGCGGCTAACCTGTTTCGCCGGGCGGTGGAGCTCGCCCCGGCCGATCACCGGCTCTGGGGAAACCTCGCCGATGCGCTCTGGTTTGAGTCTCATTCGCAGCAAGCGGTCGAAAACTACGGCCGTGCGCTGGAACTCGCTGAGGCTGAACTCGCCATCAACCCGAAACACGCGATCAACCAGGCGCAGGCGGCGTATTATTCCAGCCGGCTCGGCGATACGAAGCGCGCCCGGGAACGCATCGCGGTCGCCCTGACCGAGGGTGACGACGACAATACCGTTCACTATTACGCCGCCCTGGTCGACCTCGGCCTCGGCGACGAATCGCAGGCACTCGAGCATGCGAAGCGCGCACGCGAACTGGGTTACCCGGACATCCTGATGCGCGCGGCGCCTGAACTCGGCGTGCTGCGGACGAAACTCCAATAACGAGCCACGGGGGATTGCGACAATGGCCGACCTCAATATTCACGTCGAAGTAGTCGCCGGCAAGACCGTTTCAGGGTTCGGGGTCATGCCAGGCGCGAAGATCAACGTCTACAATCACGGCACCGAGGAGCTCACCATCGGGCTCAAGCCCAACGTATTTGCTTCGCCGCCCTTCTGCTCGGGCCCGAACGACAATGGCCCGATTTGGAGCTTCAAGGTAAAGGCCGACAAGCACGAGGGCGTGTATGTCTGCAACAGCTTCCCGGAGAAGCAATTTGGTTACACGGCGCAGATTGGTCAATCGGGCCTCGAGGATCCGATCATCATTATCGGCAGGGACAGTCCAGTACCCTGGATTGCGGCGAACGGGCTGGGCCTCGCCATCGGCACGGCCCTCGGCATCGTGTTAACCCTGGTTGCGCTACGCCTGTTCGGGAAACAGCGCCCGACGTAACAGTCACTGAAAGAGAATCGTCCGCGAGCGGCCAGGGACCGGGCCGCTTGCGGGCGCGGGCGAAGGCTCCGCGCCGGTGCGGCGCGCGTACTCGCGGCCGACCAGCCAGGCAACGATCGTCATCGTGACGCTCAGGACCAGGATCAGCCACAGGAACTGCAGGCGACCATCGTCGAACATCCGCACGCCGACGTACACGGAGGCGGACGACAGCAGGTCGCCCAGGCGATAGAAGAAGGTGTCGATGGCGGTCTTTGCCTGGTACTTGGCGTCGCGGCTGGTCGGCAGCAGCAGGGCGTTCCGGGTCGTGCTCAGCAGCGAGTAGTCGAAGCTCCGCTGCACGACCAGCACGGCCTGCAGCATCAAAAAGAGCGGCACGATCCCCACCAGCAGGTAGCCGGCGACGAAGGCGATCGGCGTGACGACCAGCGCACGCGCGACGCCGGCGAATTCGATGATCCGCGAGACCAGCAGCAGCTGCACCAGGAACGCGATCAGCGTGACGAACGAGCAGTACTCGCCCATGAACTGGCCGATGTATGCGCCCGGGTCGGCGGGCGACTCGCGCCGGGCGATGTCGACCAGCCAGGACGACAGCACGAAGTCGCCGGTGGTCGTGATCCAGTTGAGCAGCACGACGAGCGCCGCGATGCCAACCAGGTAGCGGCTCCGGCCGATCAGCATGAAGCCGCCAAGCCAGCGGCCCGGGCCCTCAGTGCCGGTGTCCGCCGCGTGCGCCGCGGCGAGGTCCGCGCTGCGGTCCGTCAGGGGGACAGAGACGCGCGCGCGTCCGCTCAGGGCAATTGCCACCACGAGCGCAACGGCGGACACCAGCATGAGGCCGGGAGAACCGAGCGAGCCGAAGAGCGGTGCAGCGATCCGGGAGCCGATCAAGGCACCGCTCGACACGCCGATGGCGATCAGGCCGAACAGCCGCTGGCCGGACTTCACGTCGAAGAGATCGGTCGCGAATGCCCAGAACTGCGTCAGCGCCATCACGCCGAAGAGGCTCGCCCAGACGAAGAAGACGAAGCCGATGGGCCAGCCTGCCTGGCAGAGCAGGCAGAAAACCAGCAGGTTGAAGACGAAGAAGGCATTGACGCGCTGGTACACGCGGCTCGAATCCACGCGCCGGACCAGCACGCCGTAAATCGGGATGATCGCGATCAACAGGATCGCCTGCACCGCGACGGCGGTGCTCCTGAATTCGGCGCCGCCCTCGGTCAGGATCAGGGCTTCGCGCACGGGCCGGATCAGGTACCAGGCCATCATCAGCGCGCAGGCCTGCAGTGACAGGAGGGCGATACAGCGTCCCTCGCCCGGCTGCACGCGCGTGAATAGGGACAGGATTCGTTCGAAGCGGTTGAGAGGTTGGCAGGCGTTCATCGAGGCTCCCCTGATTCGCGGGAGCGCCCGGCCGCAACCGGCCGGGCGCTGTTGCCGCGCACGAATCACGTCCAGTTGTCGAGGGTCGTGACCCGGCGTGCTTCCACGATGGCCTGGCGTTCCTGCGCCGCGCCCTCGATCTGCTCGAGCTGGGCGGGATCGAAGGATCCGACCAGCGACGACGTGAGCAGGGTCGTGACGACGAGCGCCAGGGCGCCGGAAATGACGGAGCGGCCGCGAGTTGAGTTTCCAGTGTTCATGACGTTCTCCTCAGTGGGGTTGTGCGAAATCGGTCTGTCTTTCGATCTGATCCGGGACCGATGTTGAACTCGCCTGGCGGCACGCTCTGTCAGGCACCCGACACAGCCGCGAAAATCGCCGGAAACGATTTATGATGGGTGCATGAGCAAGAAACCCGTCCACACGGCGAACGCGCCGAAAGCCATCGGCCCGTATTCGCAGGCGATCGCCGCGGGCGGCGCCGTCTATCTCTCCGGACAGGTCGCGCTCGATCCCGCGACCGGCGAACTCGTGAAGGGCGGATTCGAGGCGGAGGCGCGCCGCGTATTCGAGAACCTGCGTGCGGTTGCGGAAGCCGCGGGTTCGAGCCTCGCAGCCGCCGTGCGCGTCACGGTCTACCTGACAGACTTCAACCAGTTCGCGGTCGCGAACAAGGTCATGCAGGAATTTTTCAGCGAGCCCTATCCGGCCCGCGTGACGATCGGCGTCGCATCGCTGCCGCGCGGCGCGGCGATCGAGGTCGACTGCATCCTGGTGCCGTGACCATCGAGTCGCGGCGCGTCGGCACGCTGAAGGGCGTCGGCCCGGCGCTCGCGGCCAGGCTTGGCAAGCAGGGCATCGAGAAAGTTTCCGACCTGCTGTTCCTGCTGCCGAACCGCTACGAAGACCGCACCCGCATCCAGCCGATCGGATCGCTGGTGCCCGGCGCGCGCGCCGCAGTCGAGGGCACGATCGAGCTCGCCGAGGTCGTATTCCGCGGCCGGCGTTCGCTGCTGGTGCGGCTGTCCGACGGCACCGGATTCCTGACGCTGCGCTTCTTCCATTTCAGCAGCGCACAGCAGGAGCAGCTCCAGCGCGGCATGCGGCTACGCTGCTTCGGCGAAGTGCGGCGCGGCAAGCACGGGCCCGAGATCGTGCATCCCGAGTACAAGCGCGCCGATGCGCCGGACACCCAGGCGGTGCAGGACGTGCTGACGCCCGTGTACCCCGCCTCTTCCGGCATTCCGCAGGGACGGCTCCGGAATCTCACCGCGCAAGCGCTCGCCGCCGTCGGCGACGGCGAGCTGCCGGACTGGCTGCCCGCCGACGTCGAGCGCGAGATGAAGCTGCCGTCGTTGAAGGACGCGCTCCGCTACCTGCACCGCCCGCCGCCCGACGCGCGGCTCGACGTGCTCGAGGCCGGCCGCCATCCCGCGCAACGCCGGCTCGCCTTCGAAGAACTGCTGGCGCACCAGTTGACGCTGCGCCAGTTGCGAAACGAGATCCGCCGTGATCCCGCCTGGCCGATTGCGCCGCGCGGCGAGCTCGCCTCGCGCATGCTCGAGAGGGTCGGCTTCGAGCTGACCGGCGCGCAGCGGCGCGTCGCCGCGGAGATCCGCACGGATCTCGCGATCCCGCATCCGATGCTGCGGCTGGTGCAGGGCGACGTCGGTTCCGGCAAGACGATCGTCGCCGCCATAGCCGCGCTCGACGCGCTCGAGGCCGGCCACCAGGCTGCGCTGATGGCGCCGACCGAACTGCTTGCCGAACAGCATCAGCAGAATTTCGCGCGCTGGCTCGCGCCGCTCGACATCGAACCGATGCTGCTGACTGGCCGGCTGACGGCGCGCCTGCGCCGCGATGCGCAATCGGCAATCGCCGACGGCGGCAGTCGCATCGTGATCGGCACGCATGCGCTGTTCCAGGAGGAGGTCCGTTTTGCGCGCCTCGCGCTCGTGATCGTGGACGAGCAGCACCGCTTCGGCGTGCACCAGCGCTTTGCGCTGCGCGAGAAGGGCGCGACCGGCAGGTTCCCGCACCAGCTCATCATGACGGCGACGCCGATCCCGCGGACGCTGGCGATGACCGCGTACGCCGACCTCGACGTCTCGGTGATCGACGAACTGCCGCCGGGACGCACGCCCGTCGCGACCGTCGCGATCCCGGATTCGCGCCGCGAGGAAGTCGTGCAGCGCATCCGCAAGGCCTGCCTCGAGGGCCGCCAGGCCTACTGGGTCTGCCCGCTGATCGAGGAATCAGACCTGCTCGAGGCGCAGGCGGCGGAAGACACGGCGACCGCACTCGCCATGGCACTGCCGGACATCCGCATCGGACTGGTGCACGGGCGCATGCCGACGGCCGCGCGCGAGCGCACGATGGCCCAGTTCAAGGCGGGCGACATCGCGCTCCTCGTCGCGACAACCGTGATCGAGGTCGGCGTGGACGTGCCGAACGCCAGCCTGATGGTCGTCGAGAACGCCGAGCGCATGGGGCTCGCACAGCTCCACCAGCTTCGCGGCCGCGTCGGCCGCGGCCGCGAAGCGAGCAGTTGCCTGCTGCTGTGGCATCCCCCGCTCTCGCCGCTCGCCAAGGAGCGCCTCGCAGTGCTCCGGAATACCAACGACGGCTTCGAAGTCTCCCGGCGGGACCTGGAATTGCGCGGGCCGGGCGAGCTGCTCGGCACGCGCCAGACCGGGCTGATGCAGCTGCGGGTAGCCGACTTGATGCGCGATGCCGACCTGCTGCCGCGGGTCCAGGCGGCGGCGGACGTGATGCTGCGCTCGCATGCAGATAACATTGCGCCGCTGAAGCGCCGCTGGATCGGCGCCGCCACCCGCTACGGAAAAGTATGAACCTGCAACCCGCCGCCAGGAACGGACAGCAAGCGTCGCCGCGTTGGAGCGAGCACCTCGAGGAATTCGCGCCGGCCGCGGTGGCCGCGGCCGAGGCCTGGCTGCGCGAGCCGGGCTTGCTGACCGACCGGCTCCGTGCCTGCTGCGACGGCCACACCGGGCTCGCGATCGTCGCGCAGGCCGAAGCGCCGCTCGCGACCGACGACGCCGCCCTCCTCAAGGCTTCGGGCAATGCCGCTTTCGTGCGCGAGATCGAGCTCACTTGCGACGGCCGGCCCTGGGTGTTCGCCCAGACTCTGATTCCGCATGCGACGCTCGCGCGCCAGCACTGGCTCTCGACACTCGGACGCGCCGCGCTCGGCGAGCGGCTCGCGGCAATCCCCGGACTCGCGCGCGGGCCGCTCGAGTTCGCGCAGCTCGCGCCGGGCGACCGACTCTACCAGCGGGCACTGCGCGACCGGCCGGACCCGCCGGCGCTCTTGTGGGCGCGACGCTCCTGGTTCGAGATCGACGGCGACCGGCTGCTGGTGCAGGAAGTGTTCCTGCCCGAGTCGCACGCATGAGCGACCGCCTCGAGGAAGCACCGCCGCGCAAGCGCCGGGCCGACCCGATCTACAAGCCGGCCTGGAAGCCGCGGCCGCTCCGCGACACCGCGTTGGCGCTCGGCCGCAGCCTGCGCGAGTACGCGCTGCTCATGCGCCTGCACCGCCCGATCGGCATCTGGCTCCTGATGTGGCCAACGCTGTGGGCGCTCTGGATCGCCGGAAACGGCCGCCCGGAGGCACGGATGCTCCTGATTTTCCTGGGCGGCGTGCTGGTGATGCGCTCGGTCGGTTGCGTGATCAACGACTACGCGGACCGCGATTTCGATCCATCCGTCGCGCGCACCCGCGACCGGCCGCTCGCGGACAAGCGCGTCGCGCCCGGCGAGGCGCTGCTGCTCTTCGCAGCGCTCG
>JANNKZ010000121.1:0-3884 GCA_031396515.1 Gammaproteobacteria bacterium | reverse complement strand
GACGGCGTGCTGCAATACGACCGCGCGAAACCGGCGACGAAGCCACGCTCGGATTTCTCGCTGTGAAAGCATCCTTCATCGTTGCGGTTTCGTTCTTCGCCATCGGCACGGCGTCCGCGCAGGACATCCTGATTCGCGGTGCGCGCGTTCACACGATCACCGCCGAGGGCGTACGCGAGAACACGGACGTGCTGGTGCGGGCCGGGCGCGTTACTGCCATCGGTGCCGGACTCGAGGCGCCGGCCGGCATCGCCATCATCGACGCGAAAGGTCGCGATCTGACGCCCGGCATTTTCGGCGGGCTCACGCAGATCGGAATCGAAGAGCTGTCTCTCGAAGCGACGACGGTCGATTCGGAACTGGAACTGATGGCGCCCGCCTGGCAGCATCATTGGCGCCCGGAATTCGACATCACGCCGGCCTTCAATGCGCGCTCGTCGCTCCTGCCGGTGACGCGCGTCGAGGGCGTCACCTGGACGATGTCGGTGCCCTCGCGCAACCACAGCCTGATCGCGGGCCAGGGTGCGGCATTCACGCTCGACGGCCGCTTCGATGCGGCGCTCGCCGGCAGCAAGTCGCTGTTCGTGAACTGGGGCAGCGCCGCGATCGAAGGTTCCGGCGGGAGCCGCGCCGCGCAATACATGCTGTTCGACCAGGCAATCCGCGAAGTGCGCCAGCCGGCAACCGCGGGCGAAGGCGCCCTGCTCCTGCCGGAGGGCCGAGCCGCGCTGAAATCCTATCTCGCGGGCGGCCGCGTGGTCTTCGAAGTCGAGCGCGCAGCGGACATCCGGCAGGTTGTCCGCTACGCCGCGAAGAACGGCATGAAAGCGGTGATCTCGGGCGGCGATGAGGCCTGGCTCGTTGCCGACGAACTGGTCGCGGCCGACGTGCCCGTGATCCTGAATCCGCTCAACAACCTGCCGAACGATTTCGACCGGCTCGGCGCGCGGCTCGACAATGCCAAGCTGCTGCACGAAGCCGGCGTGCGCATCGCTTTCGATTACAACGAAACCCACCAGGCCGGCAAAGTCCGGCAGCTCGCGGGCAATGCCGCGGCACACGGCCTGCCGCGGGAAGCGGCGCTCGCCGCCATCACGGCGATCCCCGCCGACATTTTCGGCCTCGGCATCGAGCGCGGGCGCATCGCGATCGGCCATATCGGGGACCTCGTGCTCTGGAGCGGCGATCCGCTCGAAGTCACGACGGTCGCCGATCAAGTCTGGTTCGCGGGACGCGCAATCGAAATGCGCTCGCGCCAGACGGAATTGCGGGACCGTTACTTCGAACGCCTGAAGTCGGGGCAATAACAGTCCGACGGACATAGCCTACTGCGCTTCAGTGTTCGGCCTGCTGAATTGGCACTCCTGTGCGGCTATGGTGAAAGCTGAACCCAGTCGCAAGGAGTGCGCAAATGGAAAATCGAGACCCCAAGCAGAATGAAGGCGGCCGCAAGGATCGCCAGCCCGAAACCGGCAATCCCGGCAAGGGCAACGACGATGAGATCAATACGGATCCGCGCAAGACGCGCGAGCGGGAAGAACACGGCCGGTACCCGGGGCAGAATCGCCCGAAGGAAAGCCCGGACCAGTCACCGAAGCCCTGACCCAAGGCATTCGGTAATAGACGAGAAAGCCACCGCAAGGTGGCTTTCTTTCTAGTTCACTTCGAATCGTAGGCGAACAACACCGCCACGATCTTCCACCCCGCTTCCCCTTCGGCCAGGTGCAGCCCGAGTTTACCGGGGCGCTCCTCTCCCTCATCCACGAAGATGAAGTCGGCACTGACCCGCGCGATTCGCCGGCCCATGTCGATGCGCACGTTCTCGAGGCGCTCGGAAATCTGCCGGCCGGTCGCGAAATAGTTCTTCTGGCGCGTGACGAACTCGTCGAGGGTCCGCGTGCGGATCGTGCCGTCGTCGTCCGGAAAGGCAACGACGACAGCCGGGTGGAACAAAGTCCGCCAGCGATCGAGTGTCGGCCCTGCATAGAGTCCGATGTAATCGGCCACCAGGCGTTCCACGGCGGCCTGCGCTGGAGCGGCCGGTGCGGCGTGGCTCGCGGCCACGATAAATAGCGCAAACAGCAAGGACGTTCCGAACCGGGCGGTCATGCGCATGGTGTTACTCCCCTCAGATGACGACGCGCAGCGCCGCGGTCGTAGGATCGCCGGTGTTCGGCGTTCCGGTCGGTTCGATCAGCAGCAAATGGACTTCCTCGTCGGCGACGGGGCGGTGTTCGACGCCTTTCGGCACGACGTAGATTTCGCCCGGCCCTAACTCGATTGCGCGGTCGCGCAATTCAATCTTGAGCCGGCCCTTGAGGACGAGGAAAAAATCGTCGGTGTCGTCGTGCGCGTGCCAGACGAACGGTCCCTTGAGCTTGACGACCATCAGGTCGTGCCCGTTGAACTGCCCGACCGTGCGCGGCTGGTAGTGCTCGCTGAAGGTCGAGAGCTTTTCCGCCAGATTGATCTTGCTCATGGGGGTCATTTCGCTGCCAGCTCCCGCTCCACCGCCTGACGGATACTGGTGTGGTAGCCCGGCCTCGCCTTTTCGAAGATCCGCTGGCCCAATGCGTGCCCGCTCTCGGTGCGCGCAAGCTCCGTATAGAGCGTGACCACGAGGCGCCAGCGGCCCGTGCTCGTCAGGAAGTGCTCGAGATCGGCATACGCCGGCTCGTACGCCGTGCGAATGACGAGCGCGAACCAACTGCGCGCGATCTCGGCATTGCCGTCGGGGCCGCGACGGAACGTCGAGCGCAGCTCGGCGAGCCGCTCGTCGCCGAGTTCGGCCGATTGCTCGTCCAGGAAGCGCACCCATTCCTGCGGTACCCAGTCCTTGACCGGCAAGTCAGCGGTCGCGACCCGCCCTTCCCGCCAATCCACAGCCGTTTGGTCGAGCGCGTCGAACACGCCTTTCGGCACCGCGGGCATCGTCACCGGCAGACCCGGCCCGTAAATCCAGGCATCGATCTCCGCCGCCGTGATCGCGGGCGCGCCCGGGCGCGCGAGCCGCGCCAGCAACCAGTCGCGGAACTGCTCCGTCGTCATGCTCTGGAACGCATGCGCATCAAAGTACTCGCGCAGCAGCGCATCGAAAGCTGGCCGCCCAAAGCGGTTTTCCAGAAAGCCGAGGAACCAGCGGCCCTTCTCATAGGCGACGTCGGAGGTGCCTTCGTTCGGGTCGCGACCCGTCAAATCGAGTTTGAGGTCGGTGTCCTGAGGCGTGCCTGCAGTCTCGAAGTCTGCGATCGTCAGCTGCAAGCCTTCGAACGCGATCGCGTCCTCCATGTCGACACGGCGCTTGCCGTAGATCATCTCTGTCATACGGCGGTCGAGGTAGCTCGTGAAGCCCTCGTTGAGCCAGAAGTCGTTCCAGGTCGCGTTCGTCACCAGGTTTCCGGACCAGGAATGCGCCAGCTCGTGGACGACAGTCGCGACCAGGCTCTTGTCGCCCGCGATGATGGACGGCGAAACGAAGGACAGGCGCGGATTCTCCATGCCGCCGTAGGCGAAGGCCCGCGGCATGATCAGCACGTCGTAACGATCCCAACGATAGGGACCGCCCAGGCGCTCGCCGGCCTCGAGCATTTTCGGAATGTCCTCGAGCTCGGCCGCAGCCGCATCGAGGCGCGAAGGCTCGGTCCACACGCCCGTGCGATCGCCGAGCGAGCGGAACGCGAGGTCGCCGATCGCAAAGGCGATCAGGTAGGCAGGAATCGGCTGTTTCATCTCGAAGCGGTAATCGCCGGGCGTCGCGGGCTCGAGGCGCGCCGCGCTCATCACGGCGACCAGTTCGGACGGCGTCCGGAGCCGGGCGCTGTAGGTCACGCGGACCGCCGGCGTGTCCTGCAATGGGATCCAGCTGCGCGTATGGATCGCCTGGC
>JANNKZ010000017.1:0-2545 GCA_031396515.1 Gammaproteobacteria bacterium | reverse complement strand
GCGCAAGGCCATCGACCTGCGCGCGCCGGGGCTCGCGATCGTGCCGTCGATGTCGGCCGGCGCGACCGACAGCCTGTATTTCCGTAATCTCGGCGTGCCGAGCTACGGCGTCGGCGGCGCGTTCATGCACCCGAAGGACAGCTTCGCGCACGGGCTCAACGAGCGCGTGCCGGTTGCGAGCATCGACGGCGCGATCATCCAGTGGCGGAGCCTGCTGAAGGACCTCAGCCGCTAGCCGGCGCGCGCTCCCGGTGCAGTAGATAGAGGCCCGCGCCGATCACAATCGCAGCGCCGGCCAGCATCCGCGCACCGGGCAGCGCCTGCCAGACCATCCAGTCGATCGCGACGCCCCAGACGAGCGCCGTGTACTCGAACGGCGCGACGACCGAGGCGGGTGCGAGGCGGAAGGCCTCGGTGATCAGGTGCTGCCCGGCCCAGCCGGCGAGGCCGATCGCCGCGATCCACGGCCAGTCCGCCGCCAGGAACCCGACCCAGCCGGGCAGGGCGATCGCGCCGGCGCCCGCCGCCATCATCACGAGGAACCAGAAGACCATCGAAGCCGTGGTCTCGGTGCGCGACAGCACGCGCACCATGACGACCACGATCGCGTAGGCGAGCGCCGAACCGAGCGCCGCGAGGCCGGCGAGGCTCACAAATCCATCGACGCTCGGCTTCAGCATCACGTAAACGCCCGCGAGGCCCGCGAAGATCGCAACCCAGACGTGGCGCCCGATCCGTTCGCCGAGCAGCAAGGACGCAGCGATCACGACCAGGAGCGGCGCAGACATATAGATCGCATACGTATCCGTGAGAGTCCCGCGGGCGAGCGCCCACAGGAATCCCCAAAGCATCAGCACGGCGAATACTGCGCGCAGCACGTGCAGCCCGAAGCGCACCGGCTTGAGCTCGCGGAGTCGGCCCGTCAGCGCATAGCTCAGGAACACGAACGGGAGCGAGGCCGCACCGCGGAAGAAAGCCACCTGCACTGCCGGATAGCGCGCGGTCAGGACTTTCATCAGCGCGTCCATGATGCTGAAGGCGCCGACCGCCGTGAGCATCATCACCACGCCGCGCAGGCGGTCGCTCCGTTCAGTCACCGGCCGGCAGCCGTACGAGCAGGCGCTGCGAGAACCCGGCAAGCGCCGTCAGGTCCTGCTCGTCCGGCCCGTCCGGATCGCGGGCATTCGAGAAGGCCGAGACGATGATGCGCCGGCCATCCGGCAGCTCGGCATGCAAGATCTCGGCGAGCGTGTCGTAGGCGTCGCCGATCTTGCTCTCGTATACCGTGCCCTCGGGGAATCCGCCGCCCATGCTGCTGTTGCGCGACATACGCGGCCGGCGCAGGCGTTCGCGCACGTAATCACGGGTGGCCGCGCCGAAGGCGTCCGTCACGAGCGCGAGCATCAGGCGCGCGCCGCCGTCGGCGTGCATGGCATTGCGGCCATGCCGCGCGCGCGCGAGCGCCTCGAGCCCCGCGGGCTCTTCGCCGGAATTGGTCGGATAGGTCTTGTTGACGAAGCGCTGGCCGTCCAGAAGGCCATGGCGATCGAGCAGCCGCTCGGTGTAGAGGCGCCGCCCGAACCAGGCGTCGTAATCGGCCCCCTCGACCGGCCCGTTCACGGTCTCGGTGATGGCGTCGACCACGACGCCGGTCGCGACGTTGTCCGAATCGCGCAGCATCGGCAGCACGGAGTCGTCGAGGCAGGCGGCGGGACGCCCTTTCGATTCGCACCAGTGCACGGCGGCGACTGCGAAGCCGAGCTTGACGCAGCTCGCCGGATACCAGGATTCCCGGCCGCCGACGCTCGCACGGCGCCAGGAACCGTCGCGGGATGCGAGCAGCACCGTCACGTCGAGCCGGTCGAAATGCCGCCCCGCGAGGAATTCCGTGCGGGCCTGCTCGAGCGCGCGCTGGAGCGCGGCATCGTCGCGGACCACCGGCGCCGGAGCCGGGGACAGGGTTGCGCAGGCGGCGAGCGCGAGGCCTGCGACGGCCGCCGTAGCCACGGCGACCAGCCCTGTCTTGACGAACGGTCGCCAAAGCATCGCGCCACTCCCGTTACAATCCGCGTTCACAGTAGCTGCCCGCGGGCGGAGCGACAACCATGCAGGTGTTCGGGAACGTTCTGGATATGGTCGGCAGGACGCCGATGCTGGAGCTCAGGAAGCTCGACACCGGCCCGTGCGCGCTCTTCCTCAAGCTCGAACTCATGAATCCGGCCGGCTCGATCAAGGACCGCATCGGCGTGTCGATGATCGCGGAGGCAGAGAAGCGCGGCGACCTCAAGCCGGGCGGCACCATCGTCGAGGCGACCGCGGGAAACACGGGCCTCGGTCTCGCGCTCGTCGCCGCGCAGAAGGGCTACCGCGTCGTGCTCGTGCTGCCCGACAAGATGAGCCAGGAGAAAATCTTCAACCTGCGCGCGATGGGCGCGGAAGTGGTGCTGACGCGCTCCGACGTCGAGAAGGGCCACCCCGAGTATTACCAGGACCTCGGCGCGCGGCTCGCGCGCGAGAACGGCTGGTACCACATGAACCAGTTCGG